>JBBQML010000841.1:0-2637 GCA_038328885.1 Verrucomicrobiota bacterium
GAATACATCAGCCGCACCAGTCTCGGAGAGCACACCGGCGCGATCCTCGTCGAGGAATCCCTGCAACTGCTGGGTGCCGCCACCCCGCAACCCGCCGCACGCTGACCGCCGACCTCGACCTCCATTTTTGTGCGACTCCCACGTCCCGGGCGGCGGACTGGTGCGGGACGGGAATCCACTGATGGACTTCCATTCGTTCCCTCTGCGGATCATGGAGGTGCCCGAACGGCCGCAGGAGGCCATCCTGAAAGTGGGCTTCTCCGACGGGCTCTACGGACGAAGCAAGGGAGGCACCACCTACAGCGGCTCGACCTGCGAGCACCTGCCCTATCTGGTCGAGATCGACAACTGGGGGGTGAGCAAGCAACCGGGTCAGCCGAGGGTCGGCGAAATCTGGATCTGGGGTTACGACGAGATCACCTGGTTCGCACACCAGAGCCAGGAGTACCGCGCCCGCTGGTTGTGCCAGTCGCGGGATTGGGTTCGGCACACCGACCCCAACGCCCATTTCCAGATGCCGGGCAGCCGAACTCTCGTCTCCCCGTTGGATCGGATGCGGTGGTACCACGCCAACCACCCCAGCCCGGCGACCCCCACGGGAATGGGCGACGAGGCCGCCATCCGTGCGATCTGGGCGGATCATCCGCCAGGGGAGTAGGGGTGGTCGCCGTCCACCAACCGGCTGGAAAACCGATCGCCTCCCCGCCTTTCGCGTGGTTCGCGTGGTTCGCGGTCACCTCTCCAGGAACTGGGGAGCGCCTCGTCGGGTCGTCGCCACGCGTGGGCCAACCGCCCGGAGCTCAGGCTTTCGGCAACTGCCAGGGGTCGCGGCGCGGTCGATCCCTCATCCCACTCGCCGCAGTGTCCCCGACGAAGTCCTCCCGGACCGGATCCCACCGGAGCGTCCGCCCCAGCCGGATGGCGAGGTTCGCGAGGTGGCACACCGTCGACACGCGGTGACCGATGTCCACGGGAAAGTACGGCTCCTTTCGACTGCGGACGCACTTGAGGAAGTCGTCATGTTCGCCCGCCGGATTGGTGTAGAGGTGCAGTTCGTTGGGCTCAATCTTCGACTCCAGGATCTCCTTCGAGCTGGCTTCCACGGGGCCGCGCCAACCGGTGTTCCCCACCCAGCCGTCCGTGCCGACAAACCGGATGCTCGGGTTGCCCGGCTTGCAGGTCATCACCACGCCGTTGGCATACCGGAAGGTGATATCGTAGTCCTTCACGGTGTTGTAGAGGCCACCTTCCCAGTGCGTGCCGGAACCGCTGACCTCCACCGGGCCGGAGCGCTCGGTGTCGTTGGCCCATTGGGCGGTGTCGAAAAGGTGCGTGCCCCAGTCGCAGATGATCCCGCCCGAGTAATCCCAGATCCACCGGAAGTTGAAGTGCACCCGGTCCTTGGTGTACGGCGCGAATGGAGCGGGCCCCAGCCACATCTCCCAGTCAAAGCCAGCCGGCACCGGCTGGGGCGTCGGATCGCCGGGACCGTTCGGCTGCCGGGGGAGGATCACCTCCATCCGCTGGAGCTTCCCGATCCGGCCGTTCCGGACCAACTCGGCCATCCGATGGTACTCGGGCACCGCGCGGTCCTCGGTGCTCGTCTGGAAAACGCACTTCGACTTGCGGACCGCGTCGACCAGCACCTTGCCTTCGTGGATCGTGAGTGTGGGCTTCTCGCACTGCACGTCCTTGCCCGCCTGGAGGGCCAGCAGGCTGATGAGCGTGTGCCAGTGGTCGGGCGTGGAGATCATCACCGCATCGATGTCCCGGCGCGCCAGCACCTCGCGGAAATCCCCCGTGGACATGCAGTCCTCGTTGCCGTGGTGCTCGTCCACGGTCTGCTTCGCGCGGAACCGGCGACGGTCGTCGACATCGCACACGGCCAGGATCTGGGCCGCCTTCTGCCGGCGGTAGTGCACCAGGTTCCAGTTCACCCCGTGGTCGCCCGTGCCGATAAAACCGAGGGTGATGCGCTCGCTGGGCGCCACCTGGCCATCGGCGCCCAGGGCCGAGGACGGGATGATCGTCGGCATCCCCAGGACACCCCCGGCCAGGGCGGCGCGCTTCAGGAAGGAACGCCGGGAGACCGGGGTCACGCCGTTCGGCGCCGGGGTGCTTCGGTGCGGGCGAGACTCGGAAGGCGAGAGATAGCTCATGACATGGATCGGGTCCGGGTTACCGGGCGATTCCACGCCCCGGCCCGGGGATGTGCAATGCGATATCCGGCGAAGGACGCGGCGCTTTCCGGATGGACTCCCGATGACCTCCACCGAACTCAGGGATTCGGGCCGGGTGGACGATGAGGCGCCGCCGGACAGGTCCTTGCAGTGGCATGGCCGCAGGCTGCTCGGTGCCCGCCCGAGGAGCAGGGGGAGTCCCCGGTCAGATCAGGCACTGCCCGGCTCCGGTGAACGCACAAACCGCCACCAGGTGGTGCCGAGGTCACGGGCCCCGGCGAGCATCCAGTACCAGTAGTTGAACGCCAGGCCCGCCAGCAGCGGCGACACCACCAGGGCCCCGAGGCCGAGGTTCGTCCCGTCCACCAGCAGGACCGCGGTCACCCCCGCCACCACGTTCGTGATCACCGCCGGCCAGAGGGAGGGAATCCGATTGTCCGTGGCGATCAGGAAGACC
>JBBQML010000842.1:0-2628 GCA_038328885.1 Verrucomicrobiota bacterium
CGACGGCTTGATGTCCCGGTGGATGAGGCCGGCACCGTGGAGGATCGCCAGGCCGCGTGCGAGTTCGAGGGTCAGGTGGACACATTCGCTGGCCGGCAGCCGGCCGCGTCGGCGGAACATCTCGCGCAGGGTCAATGGGACGTAGCGCTCGGGGTCGATGGCGGAGCCCGACTCGGCGTCGTCGGCGGGCTCCATGACGTAGTAGAAGTAGCCCTCGGCATCGTTGCGGCCCACGTGCAGGAGGGCGAGTTGGCGGGGGCGGCCGGTGGCGGCGGCCTGGAAACGGCTGATGCCCTCGAGTTCCCGACGGTAGGGGCGGTCGTTCTCGAACCGGTCGCGGCGCACCAGCTTGATGACGCGGAAGACGCCGGTGACACTTCGGGCGAGCCAGACCTCGCCATAGCTTCCGCGGCCGATGGAGCGGAGGAGCTCGTAGTCCGGAAGGTTCGGGCGTTCGGAGGGCGGCGTGCTCACGGCATCACGGGGTGGAACCGGGGAGGTCGAGGGAGAGGCGCTTGCGAATGGCGTCGATTTCGGCCTTGAGCTGGTTGGCGACCCGGTGACGCACGACGTAGACCAAGGGCGTCGAGATGCCGAGGAAGGCGGCGACCTTGCTGGCAGGCCATTCCTCGAGCGTCACGAGCTGGAATATCTGGAGATCCCGTGGGGTGGCCCGGCGGCGGAGGCGATCCATGGCTGCGCGAAAGAGCAGCCGTCGAGCCTCGAGTTCCTGCTGGGCCTCGGCATCGTCCGGTGCGGGCACGCGGTTGGCTGGATCGGTTCGATCCGTGCCTGGTCCGTCGTGGAGGGCCTGGACCACCAGCCGTCCGCGCTCCCGGATCTTGTCGTCCGAGCGCCAGCGTGCCAACTGGTAGAGCCAGCGGCGGAACGAGCCAGCCCTGGGGGACCGTTCGAAGGTGTGGATGGTCTCGGCGATCCGCTTGAACACCTCCTGGGCCACCTCCTCGGCTTCGGGTTCGGAGAGGCCACGCTTGCGGGCCAATCCGCGTACCACCCGTTCGTACGTGTGGTAGAACTGGCCCCAGCTCTCGGCATCGTCGAGGTCGCGCAACCGGACGAGAAGGCTCGCGTGAGTTTGTAGGGAGTCGTCGTTGTTGAGTGGGCTCGGCATGGGCGTTCCGGCAGCGCCCCTTGGGTCCTTGGTCTGGCGTCTTTTGCCAGCCGGGTGGGCTCGGAGCAATCGCCAATTTCGCCTGGGCCAAGATATCTACTCTTCTGACGGTGGACCCTGCTCGCGAGTCCCAGGAGGGTTCCGGTGCCTCGAAACCACGTCCTGGAAGGATCGAAGACGGCCAGCGCCGACGGAAGAAGCCGGCGGCGACCTCAACGCTGGAGGGTTCCGGTGCCTCCGAAACGCCTTGCGGTCCTACGCTGGCTATTTGGCGCCCACCAGGCGGTACCAGTTGTCGCGTTGTCGCGGCTTGTAGCCGAGCTCGCCGATGAGGCGCTTCATGTCGGGAACCCCCATGCGGTGCGTGGTCCCCGCGGCGCTGACCACGTTCTCCTCCAGCATGATGCTGCCGAGGTCGTTGGCGCCGTAGCGAAGCGCGACCTGTCCGATCTCAGGTCCTTGCGTGACCCACGAACTCTGCACGCTCGGCACGTTGTCGAGGTAGATGCGGGACATCGCCTGGGTGCGGAGGTAGTCGTGGGCTCCCACGGTCGGTGCCTTCAGGACCGCGTTCTCGTGTTGGAACGTCCAACCGATGAACGCGGTGAACGCTCCGCCGCGCAGGACGCCCGTTTCCAGGGCCTCGGCATACGCCGCGGCCCGCGCGATCGGCTGGGTGGCCATGGTCGCGGCAGGGAGCGGCAGTCGGTCGAGCGAATGGTCCTGCTGCGCGCGAACGACCTCCAGGTGCGCGATGCGGTCGTCGAGGGTCTCGACATGGCCGAACATCATGGTGGCCGTGGTGGCGAGGCCCAGCCGGTGGGCGGCGTCCATGACCCCCATCCAGTCCGCCGTCATGGCTTTCAGGGGCGAGATGCGCCGACGGACACTGTCGACGAGGATCTCTCCGCCGCCACCTGGGACGCTGCCCAGGCCGGCGGCAACGAAGTCGCGGAGGAGTTGCTCGACGGGCTCCTGAAAGAACTCGGCGAACGCCACGAACTCGCTGGGGCTGAATCCGTGGATGTTGAACCCGGGGAACTTCTCACGGACGTGGCTCAGGAGGTCGAGGTACCATTGCTTCGTGAGTTTGGGGTGGTGCCCGCCCTGCAGGAGCATCTGGGTGCCGCCGTGGGCCAGGGTCTCCTCGATCTTATGGTCCAGCTCGGGGAGGGAGATGACGTAGCTGTCAACGTCCTTCTCGCTGCGCCAGAAGGCGCAGAACTTGCAGTAGACGTTGCAGACATTCGTGTAGTTGACGTTGCGGTCGACGATGTACGTGACGATGTCGTTGCCGTGGCCGGCGTGAGCGGAGGCGCGCAGCAGTTGGCGCCGGCGTTCGGCGAGAGTCCCCAGGTCCTCGAGAGGCAACGTGTACACCCGCCGGGCTTCCTCGGCGCCGATACGGTGGCCGTCCCAGATCCGCTGGAGCAGGTCATCGAGGGAGGCGTCGTAAATCATGGTGCGGAGCCTAGCAGCAGGTCCGGTGGGGGGCG
>JBBQML010000843.1:0-2626 GCA_038328885.1 Verrucomicrobiota bacterium
CATGCCGCGCGATCCGGAGGCCGTCGTACCAAAGCGCCCAGATCTTGCCGGTCACCCAGTCGCCGTAAATGTAGGCGCCCTCCAACTCCGGGAGCAGTTTCCCATGATAGACATAACCGCCGGTGATTGACGCCGCCTCCGAGTGAGGGTGGGTCACGATCGGCGGGGTGATCGGGGCGAGCGGACTGGCACGGTCGACCACGATCGGCTGGCTGGCCTCGTAGGCGCTCCAACCATAGTTCCCGCCACGCTTGATCAGGTGCACCATTTCCCACAATTCCCAACCGACGTCACCGCACCACAGATTTCCATTGGCACGATCGAAACTCATCTTGAACGGATTGCGCAGGCCAAACGCCCAGATCTCCGGGCGCACCAGCGGCAGGTTCGCCGTGCCGGACGCGCCCGGCGATGCCAGCACGGCGGCACCCGTGGCCCAAGGGTTGTCGGGGGGAATGCGATACGCCAGCGGGGGATCACGGTGATCGATGTCGATCCTCAGGATCGAGGCCAGCAGATCGCTCGTATCCTGTCCGGTGACCAGCAGATCGGGCGGTGAAGGCGGAGCCCCGTCACCCGTCGAGACATACAAATAACCATCCGGGCCGAACTGGAGATTTGCGCCATTGTGCTCACCGGAGAGCCAGGTCATCAGAACCTCCTCGCTCGCCGGATCGGCGCGCAGTGGGTCGAGCGACGAAAGGGTGAACCGCGAGAGTTTGGTCCCATCCTTCCGCCCGGGCGCCAGCGCATAACAAACGAAAATCTGACGGTTCTCGCGATAACGCGGGTGCAGCGCGACCCCGAAGGCATGGTCGAGATCGGGATGGATCGCGAGAAGGTCGATGGCCAAGGCGACCGACGGATCTCCACCCGAGGGCTGAAAGGTGGAAATCTTTCCTTTGCGCTCCACGATGATCATCCGATCCGTGCCGGCCACCGCGGACAACTCCAGCGCTTCGGCAAACTTCAAACCTGGGACGATTTCCTGCTGAACATACGCCTTCGGCGGCTCCGGCGAGCCCCGGACATTCGACGACATCCAGGGGCCGCGAGACCGGGCGGCAGCAACCGAAACTACCGAGATCAGGAAGATCGCAGCGAATGAAAATTTCATGGTGAGGCAGTCTCGTTCATGGGCCAACGAGAAGGGATTCGGCTGGAGCAGAGGTTGATTTTCCTGCTGAGTCAAGGGATCGACTTTCATTCATTCTTCGATGAAGTCGGCATGAAATTTCATCTGGATTCTTTACCCGAAACATCCGCCCCCTGCCCAACCTTCGACCGGCGAGAACTCTCGTGGCAGGAATTGTGTTTACCTGCTTGCCTGACTTTGCCCACTTTGCGCCTGCGTCCGCCCACGTTGATTGACGGCCCTTCCGGAGGCCGCCGCCGCCGCCCCACCGTTTGCCCCATGCCCCGTTTCTCGTTTCGTTCCTGCACCCCGATTGTCATCGCCATCAGCCTGGCCGCCCACGCGACCCTGCATGCCCAGCAGGGCGAGTTCCCTGTCGCGGCTGGCAAGGGCCTGACCCCTGAGGAAGCCGCCCGAGCGATGTCGCTGCCTCCCGGTTTCCGCGCGACTCCGTTCGCCGGCGAGCCCGCCGTCCACCAACCGATCGCCTTCACCATCGACGAGCGGGGCCGGCTCTGGGTCGTGGAAAACTACGCCTACCCGCATTGGTCACCCTACGGCCGCGATCGCGTGCTGATTCTTGAGGATACGGATGGGGACGGCCGCCATGACACCTCCAAGGTCTTCTACGACCAGCTCAACTTCGCCAGTGGCATTGCCGTCGGGCACGGCGGCGTCTGGGTCGGCAGTCCGCCGTATCTTCTCTTCATTCCCGACAAGAATCATGATGACATCCCCGATGGTCCGCCCCAACCGGTGCTCGATGGCTGGGGTGCGCAGGATACTCACGAGACGCTGAACAGCTTTGTCTGGGGCCCGGACGGCTGGCTCTACGGCAATCAAGGTGTCTTCACCCACTCCAACGTGGGCAAACCCGGCGCGCGCGATCACGAGCGCACCCCGCTCAACGCGTGCGTCTGGCGCTACCATCCCACGAAGAAAATTTTCGAAATCTTCGCCGAGGGCATGAGCAACCAGTGGGGGCTCGACTTCAACGATGTCGGTGACGCCTTTGTCACCGCCTGCGTCATCCCCCATCTCTATCACGTGATTCAGGGCGGCCACTACCAACGGCAGGCGGGGCAGCATTTCAATCCGTTCGCCTACGGGGACATCAAGACGATCGCGGACCACTTTCACTATGACCGCGGCGTCAAATGGTCCGACGCCCGATTCGGCGTCGGGGGGACGGATGCGGCCGGGGGCGGTCATGCGCACGCGGGCACCCTGATTTATCTCGGGGACAATTTCCCGAAGGAGTACCGCGGGGCGCTTTTCACCCACAATGTGCTCGGCAGCCGGATCAATCAGGAGAAGTTGGTGCCGAACGGCTCCGGCTACATTGGATCGCACGCGCCCGATTTCATGCGCGCCAATGACGCCTGGTTCCGCGGCCTGCGCCTCGAACTCGGACCGGATGGTTCTCTCTTCAACAGCGACTGGTACGACGCCCGCGCCTGCCACCAGCAGCATCCGCAGGACCGCACCAAC
>JBBQML010000844.1:0-2616 GCA_038328885.1 Verrucomicrobiota bacterium
TCTTCAGCGGCCGCTACAAGGCCCTCGTCGTCGACGGCTCGGGCGACGGCTACCTCAAGAGCGTCTGTGATTACGTCCATCTGAACCCCGCTCGGGCATCGAATCTCGTATACGCGCTCGAGCAGTCGGGAACCTGAGGAGGATGAGCGCAGGCCCTGCCCCGGGTTGACGGGCTCGGACGCCGCACCGGATGTCGGCATTGGGCCGATCCTGGCGAAAGTGAGAACTGACACCTTTAGTAGGATTCTACGGTTTCAGCGCCACCACCGCGCCGTTGGACTGCACATGGATGGGCGTCCCGTATTGGCGGGCGACCGTGCGTGCGCGCTTTGCGGCGCGCTTGAGTGCCTGCGCAGCCGCCTTGGCGAGGTCGCTCTTCGGCTTGATCTTTGGTTTCATGGTCCTTCGTCGATGATCTGAAACTGCTCTGCTGAATTGTCATACACCGCCCACGCGTCGGCCAGTGCGCGGTAGGTCGCTTGAAAGTTCTCCCAACCTCTGTGGAACCGCCGCCGCACGTCCTCAGCCGGCACCGAATGGCCCCCCTGTCGCACACGGTCCGTGATCCGCCGCAAAGCCAATCGCACCGACGCCAGCCGTAGAAACACGATCTCGATGCGGTAGCCAGCCGCTTTCCATCTCTGGATCCGTGCGGCGTAAGTCAGTCCGCTGAGGGTGCTCTCTAACGCAAAATCCGCGCGCGCCGCGGCCAATCGATCAAGTTCACTCAAGAGCAACCGGCCAGCGGCCAGCGCCGCCAGTTCCGGCTTCAACGGGGACAGCCCGGCGGCAATCAGGTCGGCGTTCACGAAGTGCACGATGCCCGCCTCGCGCGGCAGGAACTCCCTCGCAAAGGTCGTCTTCCCCGCGCCGTTCGGCCCGGCAATGACAATGCAGAGCGGGGCCTTTTGCTTCGCCTTCATCACTTCTTCACAGTGACTACGCGGAGTCCCTCGCTCCCACGGGGGTCGATGACCTTCACCGCGACCCGCCATCCCCCGCCTTTGCCGAGGCGCCCAGGGCGAGGGAACGGCAGGCTCCTCAATCCGCTCAGAGCCTCCAACGCGTCCTCCTCGATGACATCGGTCTCGCCGAGCGCCTTGGCTGGTTTCGCCCACTTGCTCCTGTCCGGAGAAAACGCCTGGCAAATGCAGAAGGTTCGCCCGTCGTAGTCGGTGTCGAGGAACCATGCCGCGATACGCTCATTGTCCGTCGGAAAGAGCGTGTTGCTTACCGGATCATGGACGTCCATGCCCTCGACCTCGACAGTGAACCCGGCGTCCGCCTGTTTCGTCGGCCCCTTGACGCGCGGCGCGCTAAAGACGGTGAACAGTTGGCTGCCGGGCTGCGTTTTGAGTAGGTCCCCCATCGCCACGTCGGGACGGATCAGCGCCACATCCTCCCGCGCCAGCACGCGCAGGATGGCATGGGTGGAGACGCGCTCGTGCACGTGCAGCGCCACCGGCTCGACCTCGAACCACGGCTTCTCCCGCTTTCCACTCCACTCCAGCCACAGCTCATGCCGCCGGAGGGCGTCGGCCAGTATGTTCGCCTCTTCCGCCGAAAGGGCTCGCTGCCGCGCCGTGGCAAGCAACTCCGGCAGCCGGTCGGCTTCCCCCGCGTCGATCGCCGAGCGAAGCACTGGCGGCAGGTGGGGATTGTATTCGTAGCGCAGCCGCGCCGTTTCCTGAAGGGTCACCTGCGCCTCCAGCCCGGCGGGAGGAAGGTTCTTGCGCGTGGCAGGATACTTCGTTGACGCAACGGAGTCGGTGGCGGTTGGCGAACTCGGGTCGGCCTTCTTCTTGCGGGGCATAGACGGCTTTTCAGTTGAACCGACCTTCAACCATGGTGTTCGAGCGACGATCCCAGAATTGCGCTTCACCGCTATGGTGGGCTGACCAGGGTCACCAAACCAAAGCTTTCTGCAAGTCCTTCGGGTAAAGCGTCAAGGACCGAGATGCGGCGATGGGGAAGCCGACGCACCTGCACCATAGCGTCGGGAGCGGTTGTACCCTCCCCGGCAAATAGGTGGCAGTTCTCACTATTGGTGGTTTTTGTCGACCGGGTACCCTGCGCGCATAGCTCGCAAGCATCGTATCCAATACGAGGGCGCGAGCTATCACGTCATGAACCGGGGCGACCGCCGGGAGCCCATCTTCAGGGATGACCAGGATCGCACCTTGTTCCTGGCGACCCTCGACGCGTGTGGCGATCGGACCGGCTGAGAGGTCCACGCGCTCTGCCTGATGCCCAACCATTTTCATCTGGTCGTCGAGACGCCCCAGCCCAACCTGGTCGAGGGCATGAAATGGCTGCTGGGCGTGTTCACCCGGCGATTCAATCTTGCGCGAGCATCGCTGGAGCAGTTGGCCGGAGTACTTGAAACGGCCGAGGCGCCGCATTACGGGACGGAACGCCGGGAGAGCGGCGAGGAGGAGGCGACCCGCACTGTGGAGGAAGCGCTGCGCGAGGCGAAGTGGACCGAGGCGCGGCTGACGGAGACGACCGTGACGTGGGCTTGGATCGGGGATCGTCTGCGGATGGGGAGCCGGTCGAATGCATCGAATCTCGTTTACGCGCTCGAGCAGTCGGGAACGTGAGGAGAATGATCGCAGG
>JBBQML010000845.1:0-2612 GCA_038328885.1 Verrucomicrobiota bacterium
CGCGGCCGAGTGGGTCATCGAATCATCGGCCAAGTGAGGAGGATGTCCGCCTGTTCGGCCAACACGGCTGCTGGGGGAGGCGACGGAGGCATCCTGCACGAGCAGGGCGTCAACCCAACCTCGCCGCTTCGCGGTGAAGGCCGCGCTCACTGGGCCTCGCGCAACCGGAAGAACTGCATGGCGTCCGAGGTCGGCAGGGTCACTCGAAGCCGTCCGGCGAACAGGGCCGGTTGGATTCCGATCACCTGCCAATCCTCACCGTCGAGCGTCACGGAGGATTCCAGCCGCCAATCCGGAGCCGACGATGGCCACGAGAGCTCCAAGCCGGCGTTCTCTCGCTGGATCGTCAACTCCGGAACGGCAAATGATCGGAACTCAATACCGCTGACCGTCAGCATGCAGTTCGTCGAACTGCCTCCCACGACACCGAAGAACAACTCGACTTTTCGCCCTGCCAAGTCCGAGACGTTGATCAAACCGCTTCGCTCCACGGTATCGCGGCCGATGAACCGGGTCGGCAGCGTGAATCGATTCGTCCCGTCGATCCCGAAGACCAGCGCATCGCTTCGTCCTTCGCCCTCGACGCGGAACTGAAACGACATCCATTGGGCTTCCGCCGGAACAACCACCGGCAGCCAGAGGTAGGCCGGCGTGTTCGTCAAGGCGCCTGCGCCATGGAGCTGAGCCCCGATCGGAGGTGGCCCGGTGCTCAGGCGGACCACCAGAAGTCCTCGGTTTGAAAGGTCGAGTATGGCACCGCCTCCCCCCTGCACGCGGTAAGCCGCCCACTTCAGGCCCGCGCCCGCAGCGTCACCAAGATCGTCAACCACTTCGACGACGACCTTGCCCGCGCTGCGCGCCTTTCCGGCGGCCCAAATGGCCCCATCGGCGACTTGGTCGCCCATCCAGTAGATGGCGCCCTCGGCTCCTGACAGAACCAACTTCCCGAAGTCGCTGGCAACCGTGATGGCAGTCACAAGCGTCTGACCCGCGAACCGTCCTCCGAAGAGCACGAGACCCACCGCAGCCGGGGGAACCACCGCCTCGGCAGGGGATCCCAACTCAAGGTCGTGATCGCCACCGGTGGGACGCTGCCGCCAGAGCCCGCCCTGGCGCAATTGGCCTTGATCGAACTGGGGGACACTGGGCAACCCGCTCGCCACGCGATGACCCACCGATGCCTTCCAACCGACGAATCCGGCCGGTGAACCGCCGATCGTTTGCGCATACCAACTCGTGTGCTCGCTATGCGCCGCGAAAATGGAGGAGGCAAGTTCCAGGGGCGAGACGTTGAAATCGAGGGCCGGTCCCCAGATCGGTCGCTGCAAGAGAACATTCACGCCCTCGTTGTGGTAACGGCCGACGCAGGAGATGTAGTTGTCGAGGAAGGCAAAGTCCCCGGGAACAGGGTTCTTCCACTGAGAAGCCTCGCCCAGGTAGCGCACGAGTGCCCCCTTCGGGCCGAGCAGCAATCCGATAGCTCCCGCGCGCAGGGATTCCTCCGCGAGCAGCTTCGCCATCGATGCTTCGTCGAACAGCGTCACCTGCGTCAAACCGGGGTCCCATGGTGGATTGGCGACGGGGTGCTCGGAGCGCGGTGTTCCGTGCAGGTGATCGACGGCATAGCTGTTCACCAGGGTGCCCAAGCTGTGGCCCATGAACTGGATGGGCTGTCGGTAGCTGCTTCCCAACGTCTCGTACAGGGCGGAACCGAGAGCCAACCCCTGCTCCGGCGTGTCTCCTTCGGGGGGAGGGCAGGAGCGTGCCACGTCATACCAGTCCCAGGCCACCAGGTTCGCCTTGTCCGGCGTCAACCCGGACTGGCTCATGCGGCGTGCAAAATCCAACGGCCAGCCGTTGGCACCGTTCGTCGCGGGATTCTCCGTACTCGCAAGGCACAGGATCCAGCCATGGGTGAGAACGACCGTGGGCAGATCACGACGAAAGCCGAAATTCGCGGAAAGCTTATTGCCGTCGAAAGCAAGGAGGCGTCCCGCCCGGGTCACGCTGGAGCGGTAACGCAAGGGCTCAGGCAGAACCTGGCCCGGGCTTACCGGCTCGGGAGTCGGCGCCGCAATGGCGGGAAGGAGCCGGAAATGCTGGGCGGCAGTGGGCCCGCCGATCTGAACGATTCTGCTGTCGCTGCCGTATCCGATCCTGGACGCCGTCAACTGGATGATTCCCCGCGCCTGGTTGGGAATCGCGTAGTTCCCGTCGGCACCGGTCGTTGCGTTGCGTGTCAACCCAGACAGCTTCGCCGAGACCGTCGCCCCGGAGACCGGTTGTCCAGCCCGGTCCACGACCCACCCGAACAGCGTCACCGGTCCCGACGTCGTGTCGACTGTCGTGATGTTTGAATCGGCCGACGCCGATGCGGCTCGGGCGGGCGGCGCGAACCAACCAACCGCGCAGCCCACGACGAGACCCAGCATCGCAAGGAGTCGTCTGAAAGCGGCGAGGTCGGCACGACGAACACGGGCACCGACGGAGGTAGCTGCGGGGTTCTTCATGGCATCGCACCTTGTGAAATCGAGTGGCCCGCCGGGAGGCTTCGCGCATCGCCCTCGATGCCACTACCACCACCCGGCGCGCCGGGTTTGCATTCGCCAGGG
>JBBQML010000846.1:0-2612 GCA_038328885.1 Verrucomicrobiota bacterium
GAGGACTTCCTCGCCGCGGGTGGCGAGCACTTCCAACACGTGCCCTGCCTGAACGACCAGGCCCCCTACATCGATTTCCTCGCCGGGCGTGTTCGGGCCTGGTTGGAGGGAGCCAGTCCCACCGCCACCCAGCTCCGCCAAGCCGCAGCCATCGCGGTCTGACCGGTACCCAAGAGCCATCACGCCATCCTCCGGAGAGGTAAATGCGATTGAGTCGACGCTTTCGAGTCACACTCTTGCCAGGCGATGAACCGCGGCAGCACCGAGCAGATGGGTGGCAAGTCTCTCATACCTGAATCACCCGGATGGCTCTGGCTCGACCCCGAGGGGCGCATCCGTGCCTGCACGCCCGGCGCCCGCGTCCTCGGTGGCGGCAACTCGACCGCACTCGTCGGGACGCCGCTCGTGAGCCTCCTCGCTTGGGATGTCACCTCCCAAGACCCGGACTGGCAGCAGGCCCCATGGGAGGTTCTTCGGGGAAATTGCGTCGGACGAGATCTGCGCGTGGCGACGTCGACCGATCCCGCGTGTGAAGTGTTGCTCCGACTGGAAGCCGCGGAGAACGCGGCCGGTGGCTACTTCGCAACCGTGAGGGCCGCACCCGTCCAACACCCGGTGCCCGCGACGTCACCGCCCCCCACCGCCCCGGCCCCGGCCGCGACCCCGGAATCGCCCGCCGATTTCGCCGCGGTTGCAGCCTGGCTGGCCGGAGAAGCCCCGGCCGGCCTCTTTGATCTGCACTTCCAGACCCATCGCGCCCGCTTCTCTCCCTCCCTGCGCCGGCTCCTCGGCTGCGAGGGCGGCGGGATGGCTGATTCCTACGAGGCCTGGCTGGATCTGCTGCACCCGGAGGATTCCGCGGCTGCGCCGCACCGCGTATCCAAGCGTCCCCCGTTCTCAGGCACGCGGTCGCTCGCGCTGGAGTTCCGCATGCGGCACCGCGATGGCCGTTACCTTTGGATGCAATGCCTCGGCCTGCAGGCCTTCAATGCGGCGGGGGAACTCGAGCAGGCCCTCGGCCTCCTGATCGACATCACCGACCGCAAGGAGCTTGAGGAGGAGGCCCTCACCGCCTCCGACCGCTTGCGGAGAATCTCCGAACACAGCCAGCTCGGCCTCTTCGACCTCGATTTCGGCGGCCAGCAATACTGGTTTTCGGATACGTGGTTTCGCCTGCTTGGCCTGCCGCCCGCCGAACCCGCATCCCAGGCCGATCCCCTGGCACCGCTGCTCGACGTCCTGCCTCCGGGACGCGCCCCCTCGGGGATCTCCATCTGGCTCGCCCAGCACCGGCCGGAGGAGGAGCCGCTGATCGAGGCCACCACCTTGATCGACTCCAGCGGCCGGGTCATCCCTGTCCTCCTCGGAGTCTCCCGTCAGTTCTCCCGCAGACGGGATCTGTCGCGCGCCGTCGGCTTTGCCATTCCCCTGTGCGGAGACGCCGAACGTCTGCGCGAAGGCAAACCTCTGCCACCGCCTCATCTGGTCGCGCCCGTGATGGATTCCCTCAGCGAGGCGGTGATCGTGGCGGACGCCGAGGGTTCGGTCGTCTTCATGAATACGCGGGCCGAGACGCTCACCGGACGTTCGATCCGGAGTGGCGGACTGATGCTGATTTCCCAGGCCTTCCCACTCGTCACCCGCGGCGACTACCAGGTTGACCATGATGCAGTGGAGCGCCACCTCGCCTCTCCCGACCCTCTTCCTCTGCGGACCGAACACGCCCTCGCCCCTCTGCCGGATCGCAGCGAACCGCTGCCGATCGTCTGGAGTGCCCGTCCGAGCTGGGACGAAAAGGGCCGGATCGCCGGCGTGATCATCGTCTTCCGCGACCCGCAGGAGATGTCCCTCACGCCCGAGGAGCTCATCCGAGCCAACCGGTTGGAGACGCTCGGCTCACTCGCCGGCGGGATCGCGACGGATTACACCAATCTGCTCACCACCATTCTCGGGGCCATTTCCCAGGCCAAGGAGCACCGCGACTTTTCCCATCTCGCGAACGCCGAGGGCGCGTGCCTTGAGGCGACCACCCTCTCCCGCCAGCTCATCGCCTTTGCCACCGACTCCACACCGGCGCGCCGCACGGTTTGCGCGGTCGGTGAGGTCCTCCACGATGCCGTGCGCATCGCCTCCACCGGCTCCCTCGCAGCCGTTGCCATCGACGCCCCCGCGAATCTGCCGTCCATCGAAGTCGACCGCGGACAGATGTTGCAGGTGTTTCAAAATCTCGTGCTCAACGCGATCGAGGCGCTGCCGGCCGAGTTGAGCGCCGGACATGTCCGGGTGCGCGCCGCCAGCATCGTTCTCGCCGAGGGTGAAGTTCCGCCCCTGCCCGTCGGTGCCTACGTCCAGGTTGATGTCCAGGACAACGGCCGCGGCATTCCGCCGGAAAATCTCGAACGCATTTTCACCCCTTTCTTCAGCACCAAACCCCACGGCACCGGGCTTGGGCTCGCCACCGTGCTCTCGGTTCTGCGCAACCACGGCGGACAGGTCTGGGTCTCCTCTCTGCCGGGCGCGGGCTCCACGTTCACCGTCTATCTGCCCGCCGTCGTCCCCGCCACCGAGCCTGCCTCCCCCCGGTTGCCCAGCCTGCCGTTTGGCACCGGACG
>JBBQML010000847.1:0-2606 GCA_038328885.1 Verrucomicrobiota bacterium
GAGGAAGCACGGGAGGCGTGCCTTGGTCGAGCGGCCCGCCCGCGACCCGCCTCCCCACGGGCGGATTGGCTGCTGACGCTGCTCTGGTTGTTCCCAATCCTCGTCGCCGGATTCCTCCCCACCCACGCAGCGTCCGCCACCTACGCCGAGGAACTGACCCTCCACTGGGGCGAGGTCGTCCGTCCCGACACCGGCCAGCGGGTGTCCACCTGGTACTCGGACGGCCTGCCCTCCTTCACCGCGGACGGTATCCTCGGCCCCGGGCAGCAGGACTGCTTGCGGCGCACGTTCCAACGACTCGCAGCCGACCTCGGCGACCGGAAGGTCTTCCGCATCTCCCGCAGCCTCCTGAGTTCCGACGTCGCTACCGCCGTGACGTCAGGGAACGGCTGCTTCTCGACGATCGCCTTCGAGGCCGGGAACCTCCCCCGCCCTTGGGAGCAGGGCACCCCTGCGACCCGCCCGTGGACGATGCGCTTCCTCTTCACCGCCGCCGCGACGAGCGTCGTGACCAACGCTCCGGTCACGACCCCACCCGAGGTTGAGATCCTCCTCCGGTGCGACCGGATTCCGTCCCGAACCGCGGTGCGCCTGCCCCTGGAGGCCCTGCTGGCGGACCCCATCGCCCGGGAGCAATCCGGCCTGACGCCCAGCCGCCTGGAAGAACTGCAAACCGTCGTCGCCTGGACCCGCGTGTACCTGGTACCGCGCGAGGGTTTCGACGAGATTACGAACCGCCTGGAAGAGCCCGATGCCCGTCCCTACGCCACGCCCGGCTCCTACGCGCTCCTGGCCCTGGACCAGGTCGGGCAGGTACTGCGTGCCGATCGCGGTTACACCGAGGAGCGGCAGGCCGAATTGCGCCGGGGTTTGACCGCCCCCCCGACCGGGACGTCCACCCGCGCACGCCTCTACTTTCCGGATCTTTGCGTCGCCGATCTGGGCAATCCGGAAATGGACTCCTCGGTGCCAAACCTGGTCCGGGTTGGGTTCTCGCGGGAGGGTGCCCCGGGTTCGGCGATGAGCCGGGTGACCGGACGCTGGAACGTCTGGCGCATCGAGGTGGGACCCTTCCTCTGGTTCGAGCCTCCCCGCGTGGAGATCGGACACGTCCAGGGTGCCGAGGGACCGCTCTCCCTTGCGCAATTGGAGGTGAAGCTGGCGGACCGGCCCGGCGCCTTCGAGAAGTACCTCGAGGCCATCGAGCTCAGCCGGGCCCAACTGCAGCAGGAAACCGATCGGTACGAGGCCCCACCGGCGGGGTACTTCTGGTTGCCGGCGGTTGAGCGCCCGAACCTCGAGACGCTCCGCGCCCTGCGGGGGGGTCGCTTCGTCCAGTCCGTCACTCCCCGGTTGGGGCCCGAGGGGCTCGTCTATGACACGGTCTTCAGCTCCTCGCCTCTCGATGGCGAGATCGGTGCCAGCTATGACGCCACCCATCAACTCGGTGGAACCGCGCGGGTGAACTGGAACCGGCTGATCCACGCCACCGATTCGCTCTACGTGAACGCCACCCTCACGCTCAACTCGCTCGAGGGTGAGGCGGGCTACCGCGTCCGCCTGACCGAAAGCCTCGACCACCGGACGGAGCAGCACCTGAACCCCTACGCCCGCGCGGGCCGCGATGAACGGTTCCGCCTGGGTAGCCTCGCTGAAAGCCCTTTCGAGCTTACCGAATCCGCCGCCGGTCTCTTTCATGAACTGCGCCATCAGGGCGACCACTGGTCGGTGACCTTCCGCCAGGATGTCCACTGGCAGTCGTTCGAACTCGACAACTCCAAGGTGGCTGCCGCACCAAGGACGGACGCAGGGCTCTTGCTGGAGCACCGGCAAACCTGGGAGTTACGGCCGCCCGCCGGCACCAACGCGTCCGCCTGGGAATACACGCTGCAGCCCTCGCTCTCCTACGGACCCGAGGCCGGTTGGGACCGTGCTTTCTGGCTGGCCGAGGCCCAGGCCGGGGCGCTGGTGCACTTCGGCGGGAAATCCCAGCGCGCCATGAAGGCTTCGGTCCGCGGCGCGTTCGGGACGAGTTCCGATGGGATCCCGGACGCCGCCCTCTTCCGCTTCGGGGACGTGAACCGCCTGCCGGGCCTCGAACCCGGCGAGTACAGCGGCCGCAGCTACACCCATCTCGAGGGCGTCTACGGAGTCGGTCTCGACTACCTGTTCTCCAGTCTCTTCCGCGAATCGGCCCCCAGTTCCACCTCGGTCGAGGCCGGTTCCGCGCCGGAGGAGGAGGCACCCGACGAGACACCGTCGCGCTCGCTCGCCATTCTCCAGGCCCTGTCCCTGGATTTCATCGCCGAGATCGCCACCGTGGATGATTCTGCCTCGGCGGAGGTCCTCACCGACCCCCCCGAAGTGCTGAGTTCCTTTGCGGTGGCCCTGGCCGTCGATCCGAGCGCCATGGGCGGCGGCATCGGGTTCCGTCTGGGGTACGGCTATTCTCCCGACAGCCTCCGCTCCGGCGGGCGTTTCTTCGCTTCCCTGAGCTGGGGCTTCTGAATTGCTCCCCCGATAACCCACCACGCCATCCCGACCCATGAGCCAACAGTTCGACATCACCACCACCGCCAACCGTCGCTTGCGCGTCCACAGCGACC
>JBBQML010000848.1:0-2604 GCA_038328885.1 Verrucomicrobiota bacterium
ACTCGTTGACGTTCGACCTGGCGGTCCGGGTCGGACGTGGCCGCGCCTCGGGCCGTTCCGGTTCGAGGCGTTCTGTTTCCCGTTCGGCCTTCCCCTTTTCCCATGCAATCCCCTGAAGCCAATCCGTCCCCGGCCCCCGCCGAGGTTCCGGCAACTCCTGCGTCCGCGTCTGGTTTCGAAGCCGCCAAGGCCGAGGTGCAGCGCAAGACGCTCGACCAACGGGAGCAGATGAACGAGCTGATGCGATTGCGTCACTCGGCGGCGCACATCATGGCTGCGTCGGTGTTGCGGCTCTGGCCCGACGCGCGACTCGACATCGGACCGCCGACCGAGGAGGGGTTCTACTACGACTTCGACCTCGCGCATCGCTTCTCGCCGGAGGATTTCCCGCGGATCGAGGAAGAGATGCGGAAGATCGTGAAGGAGAATCAGGTCTTCCAGAAGACGCTCAAGACCCGCGACGAGGCGAAGGCGTGGTTCCTCTCCCGCAGCCAGGGATTCAAGGTGGAGCGGCTCGCGGACATCCCGGAAGGCGAGGCGATCAGCTTCTACCAGAACGGTGAGTTCGTGGACCTCTGCGCCGGGCCGCACGTGATGCGCACGGGCAACGTGAAGGCCTTCAAGTTGCTCTCGGTGGCCAGCGCGTATTTTCGCGGCAACGAGAAGAACCCCCAACTCCAGCGCCTGTACGGCACCGCCTTCAAGAACCGGGAGGAACTCGAGAACTGGGTCAAGCTGCAGGAGGAGGCGAAACGTCGGGACCACCGGCGCATCGGCGCGGAGATGGGACTCTTCGCCTACGACGCCGAGTACGTGGGCCCCGGCCTGCCGCTCTGGCTCCCGAAGGGCACGGTCCTCGTCGAGGAACTCGAGCGCCTGGCCAAGGAGACCGAATTCCACGCCGGATACGTCCGGGTAAAGACGCCGCATCTGGGCAGGGAACGGATGTACCGGACCTCGGGGCATCTGCCGTACTACGCGGACAGCATGTTCCCGCCGATGGAAATGCTCGAGGAGGACGAGAAGCACCGCCGGGATCAACTGGGCGAGAAACGCGCCGACCTGATCCGACTGCTCGAGACCCTGGAGTCTGCCGTGTCACCGAACCCGGCCGGGCTCATGCCCGAGGACGTCCGTCGCGACATCGGCCGGTTGGACACCGAGATCACGCTGATCGGCGGGCGGTACTACCTGAAGGCGATGAACTGTCCTCATCACCACCGGATCTTCGCGGCGGAGCGGCACAGCTACCGCGACCTGCCGCTGCGGTTGGCCGAGTACGGCACCTGTTACCGATACGAGCAGTCCGGCGAACTCTTCGGCCTCATGCGCGTGCGCGCCATGA
The DNA here is from genome assembly GCA_038328885.1 of Verrucomicrobiota bacterium. Classification (GTDB taxonomy): domain Bacteria; phylum Verrucomicrobiota; class Verrucomicrobiia; order Limisphaerales; family CAIMTB01; genus CAIMTB01. Next base: position 1,346 of record JBBQML010000848.1, read on the forward strand.
ACATGAACGACGCGCACATCTACTGCACGCCGGAGCAGTTCGCCGGGGAGTTCCGGGCGGTGAACGAGATGTACCTGAAGTACTTCGGGATCTTCGGCCTGGCCAAGTACCGGATGCGCTTCTCCACCCACGATCCCGCGAAACTCGGGCAGAAGTTCGTGGACGAGCCGGAACTCTGGAAGCAGACCGAGGACATGGTCCGCCAGGTGCTGGTGGAGTCCGGCATCGATTTCGTCGAGGTGCCCAACGAGGCCGCGTTCTACGGGCCGAAGATCGACGTGCAGGTGTGGAGCGCAATCGGGCGCGAGTTCACCATTGCCACCAACCAGGTCGATTTCGCCGTGCCCAAGAGGTTCGGCCTCGTTTACCGGGACCGGGACAATACCGACAAGACGCCGCTGTGCATCCATCGGGCCCCGCTGGGCACGCACGAGCGCTTCATCGGGTTCCTCATCGAGCATTACGCCGGCAATTTCCCGCTCTGGCTGGCCCCCGACCAAGTCCGGGTGCTCCCGGTGACGGAGGTGCAGTTGGAGTACGCCCGCGCGTTAGTGGGGGAGTTGCGCTCCCACGAGGTCCGTGCCGAACTGGAGTTCAGCAACGACAAGCTCATGGGGCGCATCCTCCGCGCGGAGGAGGCCCGAGCGCACCACATCCTCGTCATCGGCCAGCGCGAGCAGGAGGCAAACGCCGTCGCGCTCCGCATCCATGGCAGGGGTCAGCAGGGCGTCAGACCCCGGGACGAGGTGGTGGCGGAGATCCTGGCGTCCATCCGCGAGCGGCGCGCGTGAAGGTCGCGGCCGATGTTCCCGCACCCCACAGGGATGGGGAGCCCGCTCCCCGGGAGTGAGGGCTCGCCTGGTGTGCCGCCGCCTACTGGAGCGCGTGGTCGGACACCTTCACGCCCTTTCGATACCCGTTGAAGCCGAACATCGTGGGCTGGAACTCGCCGACCACGGTCACGTCCGCCTTGTCCGGAACGTCCAGTCCCGTCAGGTATAGGCTCGCATTCACGAACAACCGGCGCAGGTCTTCGCCTGCAAGATCGATGGCGGCGCCGATAGTGGAGCAGAGAATCCGGGAGGACTTGCCCGAGGGGCCGCGGTAATCGCGCAGCCAGACCAGCGGCATGATCGCCTTCTTCAGGTTGGGGGCGTCGTCGGGCTCCATCCCTTTCAGGGTCTGTCCCCAGAGCAGCACCGTCGCGTCCGCCGGGAAGTCGGCATTGACGCCGTACACATCAGAGGGCCCGAAGACAT
>JBBQML010000849.1:0-2596 GCA_038328885.1 Verrucomicrobiota bacterium
CCCGCCCGGGACCGCCCGCCCCCCCCCCCCCGCCCGCCCCCGCACTTTTACTTTTTGCCCCCCCCCCCCCGCGGGGGGGCCCCCCAACGCCAGCTACACCGGCTACCTCACCTTCGGAGCGAACCTGCTGGCCGCCCAGGATGAGAGCTCCCTCATCGTCGAGCGCGGGTTTTACTCCCGGACCACGCGGTTCAGCCTCCGGACGTCGGGAGGCAGCGGGGGCAATCCCGCGACGTTCGACCCGCCGAGGATCTCCGGCACCAACCTCCTCTTCACCCTGAGCGGGAAAGCCGGCGACGTGCAGCGGATCGAGTCGAGCACCGGGTTCACCAACTGGATCACCGAGCAGCAGGTTACGATCCCCGCCTCCGGCTCCATCGAGGTCACAATCCCGCTGCCCACCGACGGCACGGCGCGCTTCTACCGGGCAGTCGGCGTGGGCGGATCCACGCCCACCGGGGAGCCCGCCGAACTCGGCATCACCCTCGCCGGTCCCCGGCTCCTCAGCATTTCCGTGACCGGTTCCGCCGGCACCACCTATGCCATCGAACTCGCGGCCGATGGCTCGAACTGGACCCAGGGAACCAACTGGACCCAGGTGACCAACGTGACGATCCCGGCCGGCGGAGCCCCCCAGGTCGTGCAAGTGACCGTGCCGGAGGGCCGCGATTTTGCCGTCGTACGGGCACGCAACCTGGGTGGTACAACCCCACCGGATCCCGAGTCGCCGGTGCTCGCATTGGTCTTCAACGACACCCCGGCCAATTCGCTCCGGCTGAACCTCACGGGCGGGACGCCCAGCCGGGAGCATCAGCTCCAGGTCAAGGGCGCGGACTGGCAGACGTGGACCAACGCGCAGAGCGTCATCACGGACGCCAGCGGTAACGCCAGCGTGGTCATCCTCCCCACCGCTGCGGGAACCCTCCAGCCTGCGGCGTTCTATCGGGCACTCGTCCGCTGACGCCACGCACGGCGCACGGCGGTTCACCGCGCCAGCGGCACCGGCATCTCGGCCACGGCGTAAAGCATGACCGCAAGGGCACTCACGCACCGGTTCAACTCCGCGAGGTCCACCTTGTCCACGGTGTCCGCGGCGGTGTGGTGGAACCAGAAGTAGTCGCGGCGATCGGTCCAAAGATCCATGACCGGCACGCCTTCCTGGAGCAATGGCCCCAGGTCGCTCCCCCCGGCCCCGGCACGCAACTGCCCCGCCCCGAGGACCGCGAGCAGGGGCAGCACCTCGCGCAACTGCCCATTGGCCCGCTCGCTGCCGGTGAACGCGAACCCCGCGACCGGTCCGATGCCCCAGTCCGATTCGACCGCCAGGACATGCCGTGCCAGCTCGTCCCGGTGCCGCAAAGGGTACGCTCGGGCCCCTCGCAGGCCGTTCCCTTCATTGGTCCAGAGGACCAGACGGAGCGTGCGACGCGGACGCAGGCCGGTGGTTCGGATAATCCGCAGCGCTTCCCAGGCCGCGACGCAGCCTCCGCCGTCGTCCAGTGCCCCCTGACCCACAGCAGGATTAAACCGTTCAGCCATCGCCTTTGCACTCGCCCAGCCTCGTCAACCCGCCCCGGCGAGGACAGTCGGAAGTCGGACCCCTGGTGCGCGCCCGACCGCCGTCCACGCCGAATCCCGCACCGAATCGCTCGCCTTCCCCGGGAACTCCACGCTAAAAGCCGCCGGAAACACCATGGCCACCCTCGTCTTCGACATCGAAACCACCGCCCTGCCCGTCGAGAGCTTCGACGAGGCGCAGCAAGAGTACCTCTTCCGGGACGCCGGCCGCCTGCCGGAGGGGCCCGAACGGGAGGCCCGTCGGTCCGAACTGGCGCGCGGGCTCAGCCTCTACCCACTGACGGCCCAGATTGTCTGCATCGCCATGGTCAACGCCGACAGCTCGCGGGGACAGGTGCTGTTCCTCGCCGACGATTTCGACCCGGACGATGAAGGGGAAGTGAAGTTTGTTCCGTTCGCGGACGAGTCCGAGCTCCTCCAGGATTTCTGGGAACTCGCCAAGCGCTACGACCACATTGTGACGTTCAACGGGCGGGGTTTTGACGTCCCATTCCTTTACCTGCGCTCGGCCTTGCTCGGGGTCCCGATCTCCCGCAAGGACTGGCTCGGCTACCGCTACCAGACCGAACCCCATTGCGATCTGGCCGAGCAGTTCACGTTCTACGGCGTCAGCGGCCGCGACGGTGCCGCACGGCGATTCAACCTCGATTTCTACTGCAAGTCCTTCGGCATCGACTCGCCCAAAGCCCAGGGCGTTACGGGTATGGAGGTCCCTGCCCTCGTATCAGAAGGCCGCTTCCGGGAGATCGCGGAGTACTGCCTCCGAGACGTCCGTGCCACGGTGGAGCTTTACCGGATCTGGAAGGAGCGTCTCGCCGGCATCAAGTAGCCGTGAGCCTCCCTAGAAACCAGTCGCCCGATCTGGGTGAGACCGGGCGGCTGTCGAACCGAATGCATCCACGAGGACAAGCGCCGGGATTGGCGAAGCCCAGGACACGCTCAGGGAACCACTTCGATCACGTCGGACCATCGGCCGGGCTGAGCCTGCCGGTGCAGGAGCAGGAAGCCAGTCTGCGAG
>JBBQML010000850.1:0-2596 GCA_038328885.1 Verrucomicrobiota bacterium
CACCCTGACGTTCGAGTTGCGCAAGGGTGACCAGGGGCCGCTCCGGGAGCAGTTGCGCCGGTTGCAGGGTGGATTGGTCCTGCCGGAGGGCGTCGGATTCGGCACGAGTTCGGCGGTCGCGTTCGAGGAGAACATGGCCACGATGGCCTTTGCCGCGGGGCTGTCGGTGGTTTTCATCTACCTCCTGATGGGCTTTCTCTTCGAGAGCTTCATCCTGCCGCTGTCGATCGTGCTCACCATCCCGCTGGCGGGGATTGGCGTGGTCTGGATCCACCTTGTGGCGGGGAAGGACCTCGACTTCCTGGGCGTGGTCGGCCTGATCCTGCTGATCGGCGTGGTGGTGAACAACGGCATCGTCCTGGTGGATTACATCAACCGTCTTCGGCAGGAAGGGAAGGAACGCACCTCGGCCCTGTTGCTCGCGGCCGAAAGGCGCTTCCGCCCGATCCTGATGACGGCCTTGACCACCATCATCGGGATGGTTCCGCTCACGGTGAGCGCGCCGAGCGAGGTCGGGTTGAGCTACAAGAGCTTCGGGCTGACGCTGATCGGTGGCCTGACCACGGCCACCCTCCTCACCTTGCTCGTGGTGCCGGTGTTCTACACCTTCTTCGACGACCTGAGGGAGGCGTGCGGGGCGAGCCTCCAACGGCTGCGCTGGCGGGCGGGGCAGCCGAGGCTCACTCCTCGTCGAACTTCCGCACGGTGATGAGCTCCTCGATGGCGCGGAGCGCCTCCTGGGCGTCCTCCCCGGCGGCCTCGATCCGGATCCGGCAGCCGGGGCCGGCGGCCAGCATCATCAGGCCCATGATGCTCTTGCCGTTGATGCGTTCACCGTCCTTCTCAACGAAAACCTCACAGCGGAAGCGGCTGGTCGTCCGCACGAACATCGCTGCCGGCCGGGCATGGATCCCCAACCGGTTGACGATCGCGATTTCTCGGATCAATCGGCTGGGGGAGGATTCGGCTGGTTTGGCCGCCATTCGCGGCGGAATGTTGCTGAGTCGTTGGTGCGCAAGCCAGAGAAAACCGGGAAAGCCGTGCGGCGAGGGGCGGCGAGGGTCAGCGGAGGCTGGCGACCAGCGGTTTGAGGAAGGCCACGCCAGCCTCGGTGGCGCCGCGTTCCCGGGCGATCGTTTCGGCCAGATCGGGACCGGGGGTGACCCAGGTCTCGAGGATCGCGTTGAAGGGTTGGCAGGCGAGGCGGCGGAGCGTCCTGAACAGCCAGGGAACATCGAGTCGGCCACTCCCCGCCGCGCAACCCTCGACCACAAACCCCATCTGATGGGCCACGCGGCGGACGGTGAAGTCCTTGACGTGCAGGCAGAGGGTGTACGGACCGAGGGTGGAGACGACGGTTTCCGGCGTCTCGAGGGCTCCCAGGGAGTTCACGGTGTCCAGACAGATGCCGGCGACCTCCAAACCCAGGTCCTCCACCAACGTCGCGAGTGTGCGGCAGGGGAAGCGGTCGTGGTTCTCGATCGCGAGCCGCACGCCCGCGTCCCGGAAGGCCGGGAGCACCGCGCTCAACCGTCGAAAGGTCTCGCCGGGGGTTGGTTCGTCGCCGCCCCGGTCGATGACCACCCGAAGGAACGGGGCTCCGAAGCGGCGGGCCAACTCGAGGTGCCGTTGTAGGTGCCCGGCTTCGATCCCCCGGGTGCCCACCTCCACGGAAATGCCAGCGTCCCGGGCCCTGCCCGCAAATCGGTCGAGTTGGGCCGCGGAGACGGTGTCCAGCGCCAGGTTGTCGGCGACCTGGACCAGATCCACCCCGAGTCGAACGGCTTCGTCTAGCAGTCCGAGGTGCGTCAGTGGTTGGGCGGGGGGGTATCCGGGGACGCCGATCGCCCAGGTGTAGGTAAAGGAGCCGAGGCCAAGGCGCATGGAGGTTCGTCGGGGCTGGCGGCTGGGGGGCGGAGTGCCAGGGCTGGAGAGTCCCCGTCTCAGAGGTGGGCGGGTGGCGGTGCCGGCGGCAGTTGCCCGGTGGTGATGGCGAGGACCTGTTCCCGGACCCGCTCCGGTTCGAATACCTTCTTCCAGTCGGGGTGGAGCAGGCGCTGGCGACCATACTCGGCGATCAGTTTGGCGCCGTCCGAGAAGGGGAACTCGACCCGGCTGAAGGCGATGCCGAGCGGGACCTTGATGTGGCCGTACATGAAATCCTCGGCGGCGGCCCGCGGGACCCCGCGTCGGATGGCTTCCTCCATGGCCTCGCGGAGGGCTTGGATCAGGGCGATGCCGCACACCTCGGCCATGGTGGGCTCGAGGATCGCCATCTGCTCGACCGTGACGCGGTGGGCTCGGGTGACCGGGGCGTAGATGTCGCGGGCCACCCGTTCCCCCAGGGCGTAGTGCTCCTCCGGGCCCTGCATCAGGGCGCAGACAATGGCTTGACGGGCATGGGTGCCCCCGAAGAAGTCGTTGATCTCCGCCGCGGTCTCGAAGTGGTCGAAGACACTGGGGTGACAGGGATGGCTGACGAAGTAGGAGACGTCCGGGCGTGGCGGCAGTTCGCCGGCACACGCCGCGGCCGGGTCGAGGGTCATGACCAGGGTGTCGGAACGCACCTTGGGCACGGCTTCGCAGGCGACTCGGC
>JBBQML010000851.1:0-2588 GCA_038328885.1 Verrucomicrobiota bacterium
GGGGAGTGCGGAGTTCCGAGGGAGGTGGGCGGTGATCCGGGGCAGTGATCAGTCCTCAGTGTTCGGTGATTGCAGATTGGTGATTGGTGATTGGCGATTGGGGTCCCGACGACCGGCAATGTCCCGCTTCTCCGCACTTCCCACTCCCCACTCCCCACGGCGCGCCCTGGCGCCTCCGCGCCCCGAGGTTCTTGACCGGCGCGCGGGGTCGCTTGCATGGTCGGGCATGAAGTTCCCCAGCGTTGCGCTCCTATCTCTGGTCACCGTCTCCACGTTGGCCGAGGCGGCCGATACGGTTCCGCTCGTCACGTTCCGGAAGCAGGTTCTTTCACCGGAGTTTTGGGCGGAAGGCGCTGCGGTCGGGGATTTCAACCGCGATGGTAAGGCGGATATCGTGTCCGGGCCCTTCTGGTACGAGGGGCCGGCTTTCAAGGCCCGCCATGAGGTCTATCCGGCGACCCAGTTCTTCAAGGTCAAGCGCGACGACGCCAGCGAGGTGACGATCCCGGGGTACGAGGGCGGCCTGGGGAAGAACAACGCCTACTCGGACAATTTCCTGAGCTACGTCCACGACTTCAACGGGGACGGTTGGGACGACGTTCTGGTGCTCGGTTTCCCCGGCGCGGAGTCCTGGTGGTTCGAGAACCCCAAGGGCGTGGCCGGTGCATGGATGCGCCATGTCGCGCTGGACGTGACCGACAACGAGTCCCCGACCTTTGTGGATCTCACCGGCGACGGGAAGCCGGAGATCGTGTGCAGTTCGAAGGGTAGTTACGGCTGGGCTGCGCCGAACCCCACCGATCCCACCAAGCTCTTCCAGTGGCACAGCCTCTCGCCGAACAAGAACTACCACAAATTCACCCACGGGCTCGGGGTGGGGGATGTGAACGGAGACGGGCGGATGGATTTGCTGGAGAAGGACGGCTGGTGGGAACAGCCGGCGTCGCTGGCCGGGGACCCGATCTGGGTCCATCACCCGTTCGCCTTCGGCACGGGCGGGTGTCAGATGTACGCCTACGACGTCGACGGGGACGGGCGCAATGATGTCATCACCACGCTGGCGGCGCATGGTTACGGGTTGACCTGGTATCGGAACCTGGCCGGGGCCGACGGGGGCATCACTTTCGAGGAGCACACCTTCATGAACAAGGAGGTCAACGAGAACCGTTATGGCGTCCACTTCTCCCAACCGCACGCGATCGACCTGCAGGACGTGGATGGCGACGGGTTGAAGGACATCGTCACCGGCAAACGTTTTTGGGCGCACGGCCCCACGGGTGACCCGGAGCCGGGAGCGCCGGCGGTTCTCTACTGGTTCAGGCTCGTGCGCGGCGCGGACAAGTCTGTGGATTTCGTGCCGCACCTCATCGACGCTGATTCCGGGGTTGGAACCCAGGTCATGGTGCGTGACGTCACGGGCGACTCGCGGATGGACATCGTGGTTGGGAACAAGAAAGGCGTGTTCGTACACACCCAGGAGGTACGCAGGGTGTCACCCGCCGAGTGGGCGGCGGCGCAGCCCAAGCCCTTGGAGGGTGGACGCCCGTAGGTGGTGCGTCGTTCGTCCTGGGTTGAGTTCAGCTGACCTCGGACCTCCGACCTCGGACCTCCGACCTCCGACCTCCGACCTCGGACCTCGGACCTCGGACCTCGGACCTCGGACCTCGGACCTCCGCCTAGGCACTTCCGCCAACCGCAAGGCTTACTCGGTGCGGAGGGCGGTAAGGGGGTCGGTGCGGGCGGCTTTACGGGCGGGCAGCCAGCAGGCGAGCGTAGCGACCAAGGCCAGGGCGGGCACGGCGAGAGCATAGGCCAGCGGATCGAACGCGGACACCTCGACAAGGAGGCTGGACAGCATGCGCTCCCCCAGGGCGGCGCCGAGCAACCCAAGTCCGAGACCAGCTCCGGTCAGGCGCAGTCCCTGGCGGAGGAACAGGCGCGCGACCTCGCCGCGACCCGCGCCGAGAGCCATGCGGACCCCGACCTCCCGCACCCGGCGACCCACGGACCAGGCGACGACGCCATAGATGCCGAGTGCTGCGAGGAGGACGGCGACGGCGCCCAGGACCGTGAGCAGGAATGCCGCGGTGCTCGGAACGACGTAGGCGGCGGCCATGTACTGCGTCATCGGCATGGCCGCGAAGGGTGCAGCATCGGGATCGATGGCACGGGCGGTACGTTCGACCGCTGCGGCGAGCGTGGCCGGGGGGCTTTCGGTGCGCAGCACGGCGGTGAGGGTGTGATCGCCGGTCTGCTCCACTGGGACGTAGAGGTAGTTTCGCGGGGGTTCGTTCAGGCTGTTGTATTTCCCGTTGCGGGCCACGGCGATGACCGTGCGTGCATGACCCCACAGGTTCAGCTTGAGGCCGACGGGGTCGCGGTCCCCGAAGTAGCGTCGAGCCAGGTGGTCGTTGATGATCACCACGAGCGGCGCCTTGAGGGTGTCGCGCTCCTCGAACGTACGGCCGTGGAGGAGGTCGATGCCGAGGGCAGCGAAGTAGCCGGAGGAAACCTGGCTGACTCCGGCCGAAACACGCTCGCCGGCAGCGGGTTGGTAGCCGGGAACCTCGAAACCGGTTCCGGACCCT
>JBBQML010000852.1:0-2587 GCA_038328885.1 Verrucomicrobiota bacterium
GGTGGGGTTGGGGATCGGGGGTCGTGCGTCGTGCGTCGGATGGGGGATCAGGTGGGAGGCTGTCTAAGGCGACGGAGCCGGGGCGCCGGGTTTGGGCATGCAGAACTCAGTGAGCACGCCGTGGGTGAATTTCGGGTGGAGGAAGGCCACCAACTTGCCGCCCGCGCCGTCGAAGGGCTGCTCATGAATCAGGCGCACACCGGCCCCCGAGGCCTGCTTGAGCTGGGAGCCGATGTCGTCGGTCGCGAAGGCGATGTGATGGATGCCCCCGGCCGGGTTCTTTTCGAGGAACTTGGCGATCGGACTCTCGGGGTCGGTCGGCTCGAGCAGTTCCAGATGGACCTCGCCGCAGGCGAAGAAAGCCGTCTTCACTTTCTGGGAGGGCACCTCCTCGAAGTGCTCGCACTTCAGGCCCAGCGCCTTCTCGTAATAGGGCACCGTTTCGGCCAGCGATTTCACCGCGATTCCCAAATGGTCGATTCTCGTGAGCATGGCAGTCAGGGTCGGAGGGAGGGGGACGTCAGGTGTGCAGGCAAAATCGGGGGGCTCACGGGGGCTTCCGCGGCCGCGCGGTCGAAGGCCTCGAGCAGGGTCTGGACGGCGCGCACGGGGGTGATCCGGCCCTCCGCCAGAGCGGTATGGATCTCGGGCCGGAGCGATTGCACCGAAGGGTGCCGGTCGAGCCGGGCGACGAACTCCTCCCGCAGGAGGTCCTCCACCCAGCGCACCAACTGTTCGTGGCGCAGGTTGTCCAGAACCCCCGCCACCGCCAATTGGCCGTAGAAGCGTTCGACCGTCGCCCAGAACTCGGGGATCCCCTCGCCGGTGCGGCCGGAACAGGTCGCCACCACGGTCTGCCAGGGCGGGGTCGCGGGAGCCATGGTGTGCAGCGCCATGGCCTGCTCGGAACGGGCCAGCGCCGCGCGCTCGCGGGTGTCACCGTCGGCTTTGTTGACCAGGACGATGTCGGCCATCTCCATGATGCCCCGCTTGATCCCCTGGAGGTCGTCGCCGGCCCCGGGGAGGAGGAGGAGGAGGAAGCAATCGACCATGGAGCGCAGCGCGGTTTCGCTCTGGCCAACGCCCACGGTCTCGACCAGCACGACATCGAAACCCGCCGCCTCGCAGAGGAGCAGGGTCTCGCGGGTGCGCCGGGTCACGCCGCCCAGGGTGCCGCCCGTCGGCGAGGGCCGGATGAAGGCGTTCGCTTCGCCGCTCAGCCGTTCCATGCGGGTCTTGTCGCCGAGGATGCTGCCCCGCGAGCGCACGCTGCTGGGGTCGATGGCCAGCACCGCCACCCGCAGGCCGAGTCCGCACAGGAAGCAACCGAGCGACTCTATGAAGGTGCTCTTGCCAACACCCGGCACGCCAGTGATCCCCACCCGGCGAGCCCGCCCGGTGTGCGGGAGGAGTTCCTGCAGGAGGTCCTGCGCCCGAGCCTCGTGGGCCGGGACCGTGCTCTCGATCAGGGTGATGGCCCGGCCCAGCACCGCCCGGTCCCCACGCCGTACCCCGGCGACGTATTCCGCCACGCTCAACCGCCCCCCGCGTGCAGCGAGCGGACCGCGCGGAATTTCAGGGTTGGGCGTAGCTTCCATCGTCGAGTTCCAGACCTGGGTGAGGCCGGCGAGCCACGGCCAGACGGAGGCTGGGAGGGTCGGGAGCACGGGGTTCAGGCCTCGGTCAACCGACGTTCGAGTTCCTCCACGATCTGCCGGGCCGCGGCCGGGATCTGGGTGCCGGGACCGAACACCGCGGCCGCCCCGTGCTCCCGGAGGAAGTCGTAGTCCTGCGCCGGGATCACCCCGCCGACGATCACCATGATGTCGTCCCGCCCCAAGGCGGCCAACGCCTCGCGGAGCTGAACCAGCAGGGTCTTGTGGCCGCCGGCCAGGGAGCTGATGCCGACGAGGTGGACGTCGTTCTCCACCGCCATCTTCGCGGTCTCGTCCGGCGACTGGAACAGCGGGCCGATGTCGACGTCGAAGCCCAGGTCGGCATAGGCCGTGGCCACGACCTTGGCGCCGCGGTCGTGGCCGTCCTGGCCCATCTTCGCGATCAGGATGCGCGGCCGGCGGCCATGGGTGAGAGCGAAGGCGTCGGTCTGGGCGCGCACTTCGGCGACGCCGCTCCCGGAGCCGAATTCGGATTGATAGACTCCACTCACCGTACGGATGACCGCCTGGTGGCGGCCGAAGGGTTTCTCGAGCGCCGCGGAGATCTCCCCCAGGCTCGCGCGGGCCCGGGCCGCCTCGATGGCCAGGGCCAGGAGGTTGCCGTCCCCCTGGGTGGCCGCCTGGGTGAGCGCCTCCAGGCAGGCATTGACCCGCGGGTTGTCGCGCTCGGCCTTGAGTTGCTGCAACCGGCGAATCTGCGAGTCCCGCACGGAGGCGTTGTCGACCTCCCTCACCGGCAGAGGCTCCTGCTTGTCGAGGCGGTGACGGTTCACCCCGATGATGACTTCCTTCCCGGAGTCGATCTGCGCCTGGCGCCGCGCAGCGGCCTCCTCGATGCGCAGCTTGGGCAGGCCGGTCTCGATGGCCCTGGTCATGCCGCCCAGGCCCTCGACCTCCTGGATGTGCGCCCA
>JBBQML010000853.1:0-2584 GCA_038328885.1 Verrucomicrobiota bacterium
GGCGCCCGCAAGCGGTTCCAGTTCAGCAAGCGCTGATCTGTCAATCTCTCGAGACGCCCCGCCGGCCCGCCGGCGGGGCTTTGTTGTTTTCGCCCCGATCATGAACCAACCCTCCAAGGTGAAGGTCGCCGTCGTCGGCGCCTCTGGCTACTCCGGCGAGGAGATCGTCCGGCTCCTGCTCAACCATCCCCACGTCGAACTGACCGCGGTGACCTCACGGCAGAACGCCGGCCAGACCCTGGCACAGGTGTTCCCCCGGTTCGCCAGTCACCCCGCCTCACGTTCCCTCCGCTTCACCCAACCGGATGCGGTGGCCCTGGCCGCGGCGGCGCGGGTGGTGTTCCTAGCACTGCCGCACGGGGTGGCCGCGGAGTACGCGGTGCCGCTGCTCGACCAGGGCTGCACCGTCATCGATCTGAGCGCGGACTTCCGCCTCCGGAGCGCGGCCACGTACCGCGAGTTCTACGCCCACGACCATCCCGCACCTGCGCTCCTGGAGCAGGCCGTGTACGGCCTGCCCGAAGTCCATCGTGCAGCCATCCGCGGGGCCCGCCTGGTGGCTTCCCCGGGCTGTTACCCCACCAGCATCCTGCTGCCCACACTCCCCCTGCTGCGGTCCGGCCTGATCCGCCCGACGGGCATCATCGCCGACTCCCTCAGCGGGGTCAGCGGTGCCGGTCGCAAGGCCGAAGTGGACTACCTCTTCTGTGAGTGCAACGAGAGCGTCCGGCCCTACGGCGTGCCCAAACACCGCCATCTCTCCGAGATCGAGGAGCAACTCGGCCTCGCCGCGGGCGAGCCGGTCACGATCCAATTCACCCCCCACCTGATCCCCGTCAATCGTGGGATCCTCACGACGCTTTACCTGGCCCCGACCGCCAATTTCCGGTCCGCCGAGGAAACCGCCCGGTTCGGCGAATCGATCGAGGCCTGTTACCAGGCGGCGTACGGGGAGGAACCATTCGTGCGCCTGCTCGCGGGCAAGGCCCTCCCCGACACGAAGAACGTCACCGGCACCAACGTCCTCGAGCTGGCTTGGCGTCTGGACCCGCGGACGGGTCGCCTGGTGGTGATGAGCGCCGAGGACAACGTCGTGAAGGGAGCCAGCGGCCAGGCGGTCCAGAGCCTGAACCTCGTCTGCGGATTCCCCGAGACCGCGGGCCTGGTCTGAACTCACGGGTCGGGAACGGAGCGGAGCAATCCATGAACCCCACCACCTCCCCCAGCCCGGGTGCGGCCACGTCGCCGAGAGCCTTCACCCTGATCGAGTTGCTCGTCGTCATCGCCATCATCGCCATCCTGGCATCGCTGCTCCTGCCGGCCTTGTCCCAGGCCAAGAGCCGCGCCCAGGCCGCCAGTTGCGCCGCCAACGTCAAGCAGTTGCACCTGGGCTGGGCGATGTACGCCGACGACCACGACGACCGCCTCGTGAACAACCACGGGGTGGGGGAGACGCGGGCACGGCGGCAGACCTGGGCCAACCACGTCCTCGACTGGGGCTTGAGTGAGGACAACACCAACACCGTTTACCTGACGGATGGGTTGCTCGGCCCGTTCGTCGGTCGCTCCGCGCGGCTGTTTCTGTGCCCCTCGGACCGGTCCCGATCCGACGCCGGGCAGCGCATCCGCACCTACGCCATGAATTCGCTGGTCGGGGATCCCGGCGAACTCACCAACCGCTTCAACCCGTCGTTCGCGCAGGCCTTGAGGACTGCCGACCTGGTCCGCCCGGCCCAGACCTTCGTTCTGCTGGAGGAGCACCCTGACAGCCTCAACGACGGCTTCTTCATGAACCGTCTCGAGGAGGCTCCGAAGTGGGGCAACCTGCCGGGTTCCTACCACAGCCGTTCCGCCAATTTTTCCTTCGGGGACGGCCATGCGGAAACCCACCGCTGGGTCATCGGTGGCACCGTCCTGCCCCCGGTGAGAGGGGCGCTGCAGACCGGGACGCCCGCGGAACCGACCACCGACTGGGACTGGCTGAAGGACCGCAGCGGTACCCTCCGCGACTGACGCATCAATTCATGGCCGGGTCCGGCCAGCCGGGTGACGTCCCGGCAGGGTCCGGCCGGCGGTGCGAGGACCCCAACGATTGCCTGTGAAGACCAAGCTCCGCCCCCTCGAGGGCTCGATCGTCGCTCCCCGCGGTTTCCGCGCGGCGGGCGTGTTCTGTGACATCAAACGTCTCGGCACCGGCAAGGGTTCCGAGAAAGGCGCCAAGCGTGACCTCGCCCTGATCGTGTCGGACACGCCCTGCTCCGTGGCGGGTCTGTTCACCACCAACCAGGTATGCGCCGCTCCCGTGAAGCTCTGCGTGGAGCGGATTGCGGCGGGGGTGGCGCAGGCCGTGTTGATCAACTCGGGCAACGCCAACGCCTGCACCGGCCACCAGGGGCTCAAGGACGCTCGGGAAATGACAGACCTGACCGCGAAGGCCCTGGGTCTCCCCGCGAAGCAGGTGCTGGTAGGTTCCACTGGACGCATCGGCGTGAACCTGCCCATGCCGAACGTGCGCGCCGGCATCACGGCCGTCGTGCCGCTCGCGGGCTCCACCCCGGAGCATGCCGCCCAGGCGATCGAAGCG
>JBBQML010000854.1:0-2584 GCA_038328885.1 Verrucomicrobiota bacterium
CCGAGGAGTTGGAGCAAGGAGTCGACCGGTGAATTGAGGCGGCGGGCGACCACCTCGATCACCAGTGTGGTCTGCGCCTGGCCTTCGAAGCCGAACAGGTCGACATCACCCGGCTGATCGATCCGGCCATTGACGATCACCGGAAGGGTCAGCGCGGAGGGTTCGGTGGCGGTGGCGGCGGTTTCGACCTCCAGGATCTCCGGATCGCGATCGAAGGCGAATGCCACACTGTTGGACGGCAGACCGTGGTTTCGGCAGGAGAATTCGAGGGTGCCGGGACTTCGCTGCCGGCCGTCGAGGGTGGCTCGCGTTGAACTCAGGTTCCAGCCCTCCAGATTGACCTCGTGGAGCTGGCCGGCGCTGCCGCCAAGCGGGTAGAGCCGGGTGATCAACGGCAGTTCGCCGAGCGCGATGCGGTAGATGAAATCCTGGCGCCCGCGGTAGATGGCGTCCTTGACCTCCAGCACGTAGTCGCCGTCCTGCGGGACCACGACCGTGAGGGTGGGGTCGGGATTGAATCGGTTGTCGTCGTTGTAGGCGACCTCGCGTCCCTGGTCGTCGCGGAGGAGGAGCGCGGCTTGAAACCAGCCGGGAACCGCATCGGCGATGTAAGGGATGAGCGAACGGGCGCTGGTGCTGATGACCAGGTGCTGGCCCGCGAGTGCGTGGAAACGAATGCGGTCCACCTCGCCAGGAAGGATCTGGCCATTGACGGTCGCGGGCAGGGTGACAATCCGCGGCGGCGTCAGCTTCGCCTTGCGTTCGGGTTGGTTCCCCGGCCGATCGACCGCGGGGGCGGTGTTGGGGTGGGCCGGGGTCTCGGAAAACTCCGGCAGGGAGCCGACCCAGAACGCCAGAGGGTTGGAAAGCCCTGCGGGAGAGCGCAGCCGGAGCTCGCGGGGGCCGACCGGCGCCTCCGGGGCGATCGTGATCTCAACGGAGACGGCCTCCGCGATGGCGGGCGCTAGTTGACGATTGGTGCGGTAGCCGGCCTGGGCGCGAATCTCCGCGACGCGGCGCTCGTCGGCGTCCGTCCAAGGGGGCGCGACCTTGCCATCGGCGCCGGTGATGCCGGCAAGCCGCCGCTTTTCCCGCAGCCGGTCCGATTCCTCGTTCAGATCCTGAAACTGCTTCTGGTTGAGCGGCTGGTGATGGGAAACGATCCGGCCGGTCAGTCCGGTGCCGAAAAAATCCACCTGATTGACGGCACCGAGCGTCTGGCCGCCCACGGTCACGACCACGGTGCACCCCTGACCACCCCCGGCGGGATACGTGTAACCGAGCTTTGGTGACGCATCGCGGCCCGCGGGAGCCTGGGACCGGCCGATGGAGGGAAGGATGAACAGCAGAAGAGCCCAAAGGCAGGTGGAGCGGAGAGGGTTCATGGGGTCACATGATCTCGTGCAACCGGCCAGGTGACAGTTTACCCGGCAGTCCGGGAGGGTAGGCGCGCAGATCGAGCCCTTCCGGATGCGGCAGCCGGGCGTCCTCGGAAATCCCGAGCAGCGAATAGACGCTCCCGATCAGGTCGCTTGGATGAACCGGCCGCTCGGCCACGTCCTCCCCGTGGGCGTCAGAAGCTCCGACCACCTGTCCGCCCTTGAAGCCGCCTCCGGCGAGCAGGGCGGAAAAGACGCGACCATGGTGTCCGCGACCCCCGTTCCACGGCGCCTCCCAGAGGACGCGCGGCGTGCGCCCGAATTCGCCGCCGCACCAGACGATCGTGCTGTCCAGCAGGCCCCGATCGGAAAGATCCTGGAGCAGGGTCGCCAGGCCGCGGTCGAGCTCGGGGAGCTTGGTGCGCATGACCTCAAAGTGCCGCTTGTGGGTGTCCCAACCCTTGTAGTTGATCGTGATGAAGGGAACCCCGCGCTCCACCAGGCGCCGTGCCATGAGGCAGGACTGGCCGAAGGTGGTGCGGCCGTACCGGTCGCGCAGGGCGGCGGGTTCCTGGCTGGCGTCGAAGACCTTGCCGGCATCGCCGAGGATGAGGTCGTAGGCCTGTGATTCGGCCTGGGCCGAGGCGGTCAGCACCGGATCGGCCGGCATGGTCCGGGCGAGGGTGTTGATCCGGTGGAGCAGTTCGCGGCGATCCCGCTGGCGGCCCTCGGTGAGTCCGGCAGCGACCACCCCCTCGACCCCGAACGGATCCCGGGCGGGGTCGCCTCCGGTGGCGAACGGCTTGTAGCGGGCACCGAGGAATCCGGCCTCGGAGAAACGACCCTGAAACTCGGTCAGCACCACGTAGGGCGGCACGAGCCCCGTGTACCCGGCGTCCTGACCCTTGAAGAGCGAAACGACCGCACCCATCGAGGGGAAGACGGAACGATCACTGGCGGAACGTCCCGTCTGCACCATGTAGGCGGCGGTCTCATGACCGTTATTGCCGTGGGTCAGGCTGCGGATCAGGGAGTAGTTGCGGGCCTGTTTGGCCAGCAGCGGGAGGGACTCGCCGATGCGCATTCCGGAGACCGTGGTCTCGAGCGCGCCGGACAACGGACCCGTATACTCGGCGCCAGCACCCGGCTTGGGATCAAACGTATCCAGGTGACAGGCACCCCCCCAGAGCCAGATCTGGATGACC
>JBBQML010000855.1:0-2578 GCA_038328885.1 Verrucomicrobiota bacterium
TGATCGAGCTTTTCGCCGAGGTCGCGAAGGATGCCCTCGTCGTGGACGACTGCCAGGTCTGGCTGCTCCGGCAGAAGCAGACCCAGGGCTGGAAGTCCACCAAGGCCACCGCCGACGCCGTGTACGCGCTGCTCCTGCGTGGCCGCAACCTCCTGGCCAGCGATGCGCTCGTCGGGGTCGAACTGGGAGGCCGCCCGCTGATTCCCGGCGCCGGCATGTCGCGCGCCACCGACCGCAACCCCTTCCCGTCGGTTGAACCCGGCACCGGATTCTACCAGGCGAGAGTCCCCACCGCCGACATCGCCCCGGCGCTCGCCGAGATCAGGCTCCGCAAGACGGACGCTGGGGTGGCCTGGGGCGCCGTGCACTGGCAATACTTCGAGGACCTCGCCCAGGTGAAGCCGTTCGCGGGCACCCCGCTGCGCCTGACCAAGGCGTTGTTCGTCCGGGAGAACACCGGGACCGGACCACAGCTGAGGCCCGTTGAAGGCGCCACGAAGGTGGGCGACGAACTCGTCGTCCGGATCGAACTGCGCGTGGACCGCGACCTGGAGTACGTCCATCTGAAGGACCAGCGAGGCAGCGGCACCGAACCGGTCAACGTCCTGTCCGGCGCCCGGGTTCAGGACGGCCTGGCCTACTATGAGAGCACCCGCGACACCGCCAGCCACTTCTTCATCGGGTACCTGCCCAAGGGCACCTACGTCTTCCAGTACCCGATCCGGGTCCAGCATCGCGGCAGCTACACCGCAGGCGTGGCCTCGGTGCAATGTCTTTACGCCCCCGAATTCAACAGCCACTCCGCCAGCCCGGAGCTGATCGTGCGTTGACGCTACCAGACGCCCGCCTCGACCAACTGCCGGGTGGCGGCGGCGGCCCAGCCTCTATTGGCCGCCGGACTGGCCGGGCTGGGGTGCAGCACCCGGGTCAGCCGCGTGGGGACCTCCGTCCCGGCCAGGGCCGCCGCCGCCCGATCCGCGGCGAACCCGCCCACGCCCACCACCCACTCGGGCTCCAACGCCATCACCACGCGACGGAAATGCACGTCGCAGGCCGCGTAAAGCCGACCGGCCTCCGCCGACGGCAGCTTGTCCGGCGTCAGATTCGCCCCGGTCTCACCCATGAAGACGAGCGGGCAATAGTTCGCGACGAAATGCTCCCGGAAGAAGCCCTCGGCGGAACCGAAGCGCTCGGCGAACAAACCCCAGAGGCGGCGCCCGCTCACCTCGCTCCTGGTGCAGGCCAACCCTGTCACCGGCCGCTTTGGATGCTCCCTCGCCGGACGCTGGATCTCGCCCGAGAGCGCCATCCAGTCCCGCACCGCGGCGACCTCGCCAAAGGGCACCCCGGTCTGCGCCATGCCGTACGGGCCGGGATTCATGCCCAGGAACAGCACTCGTTTGGGTCCGGCGCCAAATCGCTCGAGGTACCGGCGGTGCACCGCCCACGCGTAGTCGAGCGGGTTGTAGACCCAGGCCACCGGGGGCGCGAACGGCAACCCGTTGACCCCCTTTGCCAGCGCGCGCGCCGCCGCCAGCAATTCCCCAACCACATCGCTCATGCCCCGCGATCCTGGCCGGACCCACCGCCACCCTGCACGCGCCAACCACAGCCTTTGCCATTTCGGTCCGAGGGTCCTGCCTTGCGAAGAGCGAGACCGGGCCGGCATCGTCCCCCGGCCGCCGCCCGCCGCACGCCTCGTCGATGAAGCCTTATCTCGATCTCCTTCGACACGTTCTCGACCACGGAAAGTTCAAGAGCGATCGCACGGGCACGGGCACGTACTCGGTCTTCGGCGCCCAGACCCGGTATGCGCTCTCGGAGGGTTTTCCGCTGGTGACCACCAAGAAGGTCCACCTCAAGAGCATCGTGTACGAACTCCTCTGGTTTCTCCGGGGCGAGACCAACGTCCGGTGGCTCCAGGACCACGGGGTCACGATCTGGAACGAGTGGGCGAACCCGGTGACCGGTGATCTGGGCCGCGTTTACGGAGCCCAGTGGTGCGACTGGCGCACGGCGGACGGCCGCTCCATCCACCAGGTCGATGACGTCATCGCCCAGATCCAGCGGAACCCGGACAGCCGCCGTCTGATCGTCTGCGCCTGGAACCCGGGCGAGATCGAGGGCATGGCGCTTCCGCCATGCCACACGCTGTTCCAGTTCTACGTGCTCGAGGGCGCGCTCAGCTGCCAACTCTACCAGCGAAGCGCGGATATCTTCCTCGGGGTCCCGTTCAACATCGCCAGCTACGCCCTGCTTACCCACATGGTCGCCCAGGTCTGCGGACTCGTGCCGGGAGACTTCGTCCACACGTTCGGCGATCTCCACCTGTACGCGAACCACCTGGAGCAGGCAAAACTCCAGCTCGGCCGGGAGGCCCGCCCGCTGCCCCGGCTCCACTTGAATTCCTCGGTGCGGAACATCCACCAATTCCAATACCAGGACATCGCGTTGGAGGGCTACGATCCCCATCCCGCCATCCGGGCGGTCGTCGCGGTCTGAACCGCCCCCAGCCATCGCCCCTGGGCGCCCCCTTCCCTGTGGACCCCACCCCCGACCTCGGTGAGTCCCCCCGGTT
>JBBQML010000856.1:0-2577 GCA_038328885.1 Verrucomicrobiota bacterium
CCTCGGACGCGAACTCGTCATCGAGAACATTCCCTTCGACGGCCTCATTCCCGCGCTCAAGACCGGCAGGATCGACCTCGTCATCTCGTCGATGACCCGCACGGACGAACGCGCCCAGTCGATCGACTTCTCCGGCACGTATGTCGAGACCGGACTTTGCCTGCTGGTGGGGAAGGATTCCCCGGTCAGGACGGTCAACGATCTGGACCAGGCCGGGCGCAAGGTCGCGGTGAAAAAAGGCACGACGGGCCATGCCTACGCCGCCGCCAACTTCAAGAAAGCGGAGGTGCTGATCCTCGACCAGGAATCGGCCGCCGTCCTGGAGGTGGTCCAGAACAAGGTCGACGCCTTCATCTACGACCAGCTCTCCACCTTCCGCCACTGGCAGCGGAACCTGGAGACGACGCGGGCCATCCTGCAGCCGTTCCAGAAGGAGCGCTGGGCGTTTGGCATCCGCAAGGGGAACCTGAGTCTCCTGGAACAGGCCGATACTTTCATCAGCGATTTCCGCCAGTCCGCGGGTTTCGAGACCCTGGGGGACCGCTGGTTGAAGCAGGAAAAGGCGGCGTTCAAAAAGCTTGGCGTGGTGTTCGTGTTTTGATCACGGATCACGGCCGAGGCCCGAGGTGAAGTGCGACGCTTCCTGATTGCCCCATCGCCCGACGCCCCGGCGTCGGCTCGGCCGCTCGTGCTCGCCTTGAACTTCGTACTGGTCCTGGGGTTTCTCGCGCTCGTCTTCACGGCCGCTTTTCAGCAGCTCCAGTATCACTGGAACTGGTCCGCTCCCTGGCGCTACCGCGCGGTCTTCTGGCAGGGTTGGCTGACGACGATCGTCCTGGCCGCCGCCTCCCTCCTGCTGAGCACGGTCTTGGGAGTCGGCACGGCGCTGCTCAGTCGCAGCCGGTTCCTGCCCGCCCGGGCCCTGGCCCGGGTCTACACCGAACTGGTCCGCGGCACCCCACTGCTCGTCCAGATCCTGCTCCTCTTCTACGTCGTCGCGCCAGCCTTCCACCTGACCAACCGGCCGGTCGTGGGAACGCTTGCCCTGTCCCTGTTCGCCGGGGCCTATATCGCCGAGATCGTGCGGGCCGGGATCGAGAGTGTCGGGCGCTCGCAGTGGGAGTCGGCGCGCGCCATCGGCCTGACCACGACGCAGACCTACCGTTTCGTGGTGCTCCCCCAGGCTCTCCGCCAGATCCTGCCGCCACTCGCCGGACAGTTCGTCTCGCTGATCAAGGACTCGTCGCTGCTCTCCGTCATCGGGATCAGCGAGTTCACCCTCGGCGCCCAACAAGTCAATTCGCTCACCTACAGCACCCTGGAGAGTTACCTCCCGCTCGCCGTGGGCTACCTGCTGCTCACCCTGCCGCTGTCGCTCTGGGCGCGCCGACTGGAACGTCGCGCCCACTTCGACACCTGAAGCACGGGTCACCTTCGCCCCCTGCGCCGCATGGATCTCGAACTCCGGGCCCTCAGCAAGACATTCGGCACCCACCGGGTGCTGGACCGCGTGGACCTCAGTCTGTCCGGGTGCCGGGCGCTGGTGTTGATCGGGCCCTCGGGCGGCGGCAAGTCGACCCTGCTCCGTCTGCTCGGAGGGCTCGAGACGCCCTCGGCAGGGGGCGTCTGGATCGACGGAACGCGGCTGCCATTTGGGGATGACGCCGGCTTGCGGCGCCACCGGCTCTCCACCGGGTTCGTGTTCCAGGCGCACAATCTCTTCCCGCATCTCACGGCGCTGCAGAACATCACCCTGCCGCTGGAGCACGCCCACGGCCTCTCTCCCGCCGATGCCGAGGCGCAGGCCCGGGAATTGTTGCGCCGCTTCCGCCTCGACCCCCACGCCGGGCAGCGTCCCGCGCAACTCTCCGGCGGGCAGCAGCAGCGCATCGCGATCGCCCGGGCCGTGGCCATCAAACCACGGCTGCTGCTCTTCGATGAACCCACCTCCGCGCTGGATCCGGAGATGACCGCCGAGGTCCTGGACATGATCGCCGAACTCCGCGCCGAGGGCCGCGACCTGGTGCTGGCCACCCACCAGATGGGATTCGCGCGCCGCGTCGCCGATCGCATCGCGTTTGTCGCCCACGGTGGAATCCCCGCCATGGGCACCGTCGAGGAGATCCTCGGACCCACCCGCCACCCGGTGGTCGGCGAGTTCCTCGAGCGAGTACTGGCGTATTGACCCTGCGATCGGCTCACCCGCCGGCCGGCACGCGGGCGAGTAGATGGGTGAGATAGGGAAGAAGCTGCTTCTTCCGCGACACCACCCCGGGCATCTCGTAAATGCCGGCCTCGAGTTCGGGGTAGTCGAGGGTCTTGAGGAACTCGGGCGCACCGGCAACCAACAACAACGAAGTCTGCTCGACGACGTCCGTCACGAATAGCGCGGCGAAGAAATACCCCTTGGTCCGGCAGTACTCGGCCAGCGCCATGCGGACCTCCGCCTTGCACCGCTGGAAGTTGTCGAAACCAAGTTCCTCGATCTGGGCCACCGAAAACCTCCGGCCGCCTTCCACGTATTCCTTGCAGTCCGCGGAAATCGCCTCGGCCGGGGGGTGGGATACCAGGATCGAC
>JBBQML010000857.1:0-2576 GCA_038328885.1 Verrucomicrobiota bacterium
ATTGTGCGCTTCCCACAACGGCAGCTGGCTGCGCCCAAGGATGATGGCTTCGTCACAATTCGCCTGGGGTTTCCAGGTCGGGTTGAGGACGCGCCAGTCACCGTCGAACGCACGTGCCGGCTCGGCGGCATGCTCCCGGACCGGTGCCAGGTGCGGCCGGGCGGCGCGGGCGTTGTGGGAGAGTCCCCGGGCATACTCGCGACGCCAGCCCGGATCGGTTTCCAATTCCCACAACCCGCGGAGCGCGGCCTGCGCCAGGCTGGAGGTCCAAAGCGACCGGGAAACACTCGCGGTCTCTTTGGTGGGGATCACCTCCGCGGTGGAGTTCACAAACTCCATGCCCGCCGAACACCATTCGATCCGGGTGTGCTGCTCCGGACCGATGCGTTCCGTCGCCAAGCGCCGGTAGTTGTCCAACCATACGGTACGCCCGGTCAACTCGTGCAGGGCGCGATTCAGGAACAGCAAGCGGGTCGTATCCTTGTGCTTCGCCCGGATGAAGTTTCCACGATACCCGAATCCAAGCGGGTCGCACGGAACCTGCCACGCGTGCGCCTCCAAGGCGCGCACGCACCCCTCCAGCAGGGCAACGATCTCGCGACGCTCGCTCGGTTCAGGCAGCTCGCTGCGCGCATACCGCCAAAGGCCGTAGACCCAAGGCATGACCTGGTCCTCGGAGCTGGCCGGATAAAATCCGCGGCCATCGGCCGCAAACCCGCGGGCGACAAAGCCCGGCGTTCGGCCGGCCCGGCCGAGGGCCACAAGCCCTCGGGCAATCTGCCTCGCCTGCTCCGCCGCCTCGCGCGGCCGCCCGGCCCGCCAGCGGAGGCAGAGTCCGTCGAGCAGGAGCCCGCCGGTCAGCGGCCCGTCGGAGATGGGGGTGCACCAGCTCATGCCGTTGGGACGTGCCGCGGCACACTCCTCCGCCGTCGGCAGGACTACCTGCCCATCGAAAGCGGCGTAGGCAAGGACGGTCCCATGATCGGCCGTCACAAACCGTCGCCAGAGCTCGGCGAGTGCACCTTCGCTGGCGGCGTCAAGTTCCGAGCCGACCGGTGATGGCCGGACCTGGGTCGGCAGCACGAAGGCCGCAGTCATGCATCCGGCCTGGCGCAGGAAGCTTCGTCTTGGATACGTATGCGTGGTCATTTTATGGCAGGTTTCAGGGCGGCACCGGAGCGTCAAAACCGGCTTTCCACCTTCAAGTACGCGGTGCGCGGATCGGCCAGCGTCCATTGCCCGTCGTAAAACTCGCGATCGAGGACATTCTTCACGTTCAGGCCGATCGTGACCGGCCGGCCGAGAATCCGGCCCTCATAGCCAACGCCTGCGTCCACATTGACGTAGCCGGGCTGTCGGATGGAGAAGAGCGCGTTGACAATTGGAGTGATTTCGCCGCTGGCACGGACGCCACCGGTGAAGAAGAGGCCCTGCATCCGGCCGGAGGGGACGGTGTAGCGCGTCCAAAGCGCGCTGCTGTAGGGAGGGGCATTGCGCAACCTCGCCCCGACGATGAAGGGTTGCGTGATGTCCTGCGTCACATTGGCCTCCCACAGCCGGGTATAATTGAAGATGAACTGAAGGTTCGGTTTGGGATTGAAGTACAGTTCGATCTCGGCGCCATGCGCAGCCTGCGTCCCGCCCGGAATGAAGAGGGGCACCTTGCCCGTCAGGGTCTCGCGGGCGAAATCGCGCCGCACCTCGCCTTTTCTCGTCAGGTCGAAGTACGAAACCGTGCCGGAGAGTCGTCCATCGAGCAGCTGCGACTTGATTCCAAACTCGTACCCTTCGCCCTCGACGTTCGTCGCGAGCTTGCCCTCCGCGTCGACATTGAACTGGGGCTCAAAACTCCGACTGTAGTTGCCGAAAAGTGCCCACCCTTTCACCGGCTCCACCAGGATTCCAACCTGGGGCGTCGTCTCGGTCTGGGCCAACGTGACGGCTCCGACGAGCCCTGTGTTGTTCTTGACCTCGGTGCGACGCACACCCGCTAGGAGCTTCGCCTTGTCCTCCCACAGCGAAATCTGATCGATAGCGTAAAGGGCCGTCTCGTTCCCCGAGGCAAACACAACCCTCGGCTTAACCAAGCCGTTGGGATAACCGTCGCGGATGATGCGCCGGGGACCCTGAGTCAGGTGATTCCAGGTGTAGGCCCGTCCCGGGGCGGCGAAGCTTCCGGTCCGGGGAAAATAAAGGCGTCCACCGAGAAGGAGCTGGTGGCGGGAGCCGAGAAGGGAAAACGACGCCACTGCCTCCGCCTCGAACGTGTTGCCGCGCGTCTTCGTGCCCCGAAAATTCGGTGCGGCGAGGGGAAACGTGCCGTTGAATGTCGGGTATCCGATGTGTTCCAGGATTTCGAACTCATTGTCGCCGTAGGCATGCGCGAGGCGGGCGGACAATCCGTCGCTGAAGGTCCCCACCAGCTCGGTCTGAACAAAGGTGTTCCAGTCCTCCTGAAACGCATCCGGTCCGTTGTTGTTGCCCCGCACGCCGCTGGGGAAGACCGTGGTCGGATCATAGAGGTCGTTGTAGTAGTCGGTTACCACCGGGGTGTTCGGAGCGACAAATTGCGCACC
>JBBQML010000858.1:0-2549 GCA_038328885.1 Verrucomicrobiota bacterium
GTTGTTCCGGGCGGCTGCCAGACTTTTTCAACGGGCTGCTAGAGGCAGCCGCTGGCCAATTTCCGGTTGCCGGCGCAGCCGCGGGGATGTTACCGAGAGTTAACCGACACGCCGTGGGGCGGCACGGTCCGAGTTTATCGATGTCATGGTCATGAGTGGTTCACATACCCGGTTCTCGCTGGCGAACACGACGTTGTACCGCGAGTTCCAAGCTGAGCGGGACGAGATCCTCCGGCACAAGTGGATCGAGTCGGAGAAGCTCGGTCGCGATGTCGGCTTTGAGTACGCCCTCACCGACTGGAACGTGAAGCACCGCGCCGAGTGGCGTCGTCACCGTCAGTTGGGCGGCCCCCAGGCCAACAATTAGCGACGCGCGCGGGCGTAGATCGTTGATTGCGGTTGCCTCCCGATGGCGCACCGCGGTCAATTCGGGGAGTGACGACCAGTTCCCGAGCGGTGGTGATGAACGCGGCGCGGCTGCGGCTCGCGATCGGTCGCATCGCGCACGAAATCGCCGAGCGCCACGGCGCCGTCCCCCGGTTGCTGATCCTCGGCGTGCAGACGGGCGGAGTGCACCTCGCGGCACGCCTCGCACCCGAGTTGGAGCGTCTCCTGGGCCACGAGGTCCCCCACGGTCAGGTCGATGTCAGCCTCCATCGGGATGACCTGAACCAGCGTCCCGCCCCCGCCATACACCCCACGAACCTCCCCGGCGACCCGAACGGGGCCACGATCATCCTCACTGATGACGTCCTCTACAGCGGGCGCACGGTGCGGGCCGCCCTCGACGCCCTGCATGACTTCGGGCGACCCGACAAGGTCCAGTTGGCCGTGCTGGTCGATCGCCTCGGCCACCGCCAGCTCCCCATCCAGGCGGATTACGCCGCCCATAAACTGGAGACCAAAGCGGCACAGCGCGTTGACGTCCGCTGGGTGGAGGACGGCGGCGACGACTGCGTCTACCTGGAGACCTCATGACTTGGAACCGTCGCCATCTGCTGGATATCGAGTCGCTGTCGGTGGAGGAGATCCTCACCATCCTGGATACCGCCCGCGGCTTCAAGGCCGTGGGCACGCGGGCGATCAAGACCGTACCGGCGCTGCGCGGGAAGACGGTGGTGAATCTGTTCGTCGAACCTTCGACGCGCACCCGGATAAGTTTCGAGCTGGCCGCCCAGCGCCTGACCGCCGACGTCATCAACTTCAACGCGGACGCTTCCTCGCTGAAGAAGGGAGAGAGCCTGCGCGACACGGCTCGCAACCTGGAGGCGATGAATGCCGACATCATCGTGATCCGGCACAGCGCGGCGGGGGCGCCGCATTTCCTCGCCCGCTTTCTCCAGTCGAGCGTCGTGAATGCCGGTGACGGCGCCCATGAGCATCCCACCCAGGCGCTGCTCGATGTCTTCACCATCCGCGAGAAGAAGGGACGGATCGAGGGCCTGAAGGTCGTGATCGTGGGCGATGTCCTGTTCAGCCGCGTCGCGCGCTCGAACATCTGGGCCCTGAGGAAGCTGGGTGCCGAGGTCACCCTCTGTGGTCCGCCGACCCTGGTGCCGACCGTCTTCGAGCAGTTGGGTTGCCGGGTGTGCTGGAACATCGATGACGCGCTGCGGGATGCCGACGTCGTCAACCTGCTCCGAATCCAGCACGAACGGCAGCGCGCGAGCATGTTTCCCGGGATCGGCGAGTACCGCACCCAGTTCGGCCTCGACCGCTCCCGCCTCGCCACGCTGAAGTCGGATCTGATGATCATGCACCCCGGCCCGATCAACCGCGGGGTGGAGATCGATGCCGACAGCGCCGATGGCGAACGCTCCGTGATCCTCGAACAGGTGACGAACGGCCTCGCCGTCCGCATGGCGGTGCTCTACCTCGTCACCGGGAACGACCCGGGCTTCGTCCGCAACTGAGGGATCGCCGGGTGCAGCCGGCCCCGTGGCAGGACCCGGGGGTGCGACCAGGTCTCGTCCCCGGGCGTCGAGCACCCGCCACGATCCTCCCCGCCAGCGGAGGTCCAGGGCACCGGCTTCGGCGGTGTAGAGGACCTGCCATGGGCCCCGGGCGAGGCGCTCCCGGAAGGCGGGTCGCGCCCGCGCCGTCGCCGGATAGGCGGAATCCGCCACCACGATGTACCGCGGGCGGATCCGGACCAGCAGTTCCTCGTTGAGCGCGGCTCCGCTGGCCGGCGGCCCCACGACAAGAACTTCGGCGGTCAGGTCGCTTCCCCGCTCGAGCAAGCTCGCCTGACCCGCACGATCGAGGTCTCCGAGGAGCAGGACCCGCGTCCCCGCCTGTTCCAGCCGCAGAACGAGGCAACCGTCGTCCGCCCGATTGAACCGGTCGCCGGCCGCGGGATGCAGGATCTCCCAAGGCGGCCGCCGGTCGCCGGCGGCCACCCCGGTGGTCTCCGCAGTCTGCTTCGCACGCAGAGCCGCCACCGTCTGGCGGTACGCCACGGAGCGGAATCGCAGGTCGCTGGCCAGGACTTGCCGGGGACGAAACCGGGCGGCCAGGTTGGTCGCGCCGCCGACGTGCCGGATGTCCCC
>JBBQML010000859.1:0-2541 GCA_038328885.1 Verrucomicrobiota bacterium
TCAGGTTCCGGCACGGTGTGAAGCACTTCTACTACATCCCCGCCCCGGGCCAGCGTGCCGCGGTCTACCGGGACTGGCTGGTGATGGCGTTCTGCCGCCCCTTCTTTCCCCACCTGATCTATCACTGGCAGGCCATGGGGCTCGGCGACTGGATCGAGGAGCAGGCCACCCTGCCAGAACGCTGGATCTCCCGCATCCTCCTCGGCCGCCCGACGCTCAGCATCGTGCTCGGGGAGTTCAACCGCCGCGACGCGCGCCAGCTCCGTTCCCGTTCGGTGGCCGTCGTGCCGAACGCCATCCCCGACCCCTGCCCGGACTTCACCCGGGAACTAGAACCCCTTCGTCTCGCGCGCGCGGGGGTGCGCCAGAAGCTGCTCGCCGGGGTGACACCGGCCACGCCGGAACTCGCCCTCGCCGGAACCGCACCCGGGATCTTCCGGGTTCTGTTCATCGGTCTCTGCTTCCGCCAGAAGGGGCTCTTCGACGCGGTGGAGGCGATGGCCCTCGCCCACGCCGCGCAGGCACCTTCCCCGATCTCGCTGCGGCTGATCGTCGCCGGCAGTTTCTGGCTCGAGTCCGAACGCCGTGAATTCGAGGAGCGGATCCGTCAACCGGACCTCCAACATAAGGGTCAACCGGTCGTCGAGTACCGCGGGTTCGTCTCCGGCCCGGCGAAGCTGGCGCTCTTTCGCGAGTGCGACTGCCTGTGCTTTCCGACCTACTACCACGCCGAAAGTTTCGGCCTGGTGGTGGTCGAGGCCATGGCGCACGGACTGCCCGTGGTGGCAACCCGTTGGCGGACGGTCCCCGAACTACTGCCGGCGGGCAGCAGGACGCTCGTCGAACCGCGATCACCCGCCCAGATCGCCCGCGTCCTCGCCGACCTGACCACCCAGGCCTACGATCCGTCGCTCCGCGCACGGTTCCTCGCTCTCTACACGGCGGACCAGTTCGGCGAGAACCTCCGCCGTGCCTTGCGCCCACTGGCCGGCTGAAGCGCTCGCTCGCCTCCACCCCGGAAAATTCCTGCCCGGTCGCTGCGCGGGTGCTACCCTTCGCCTGCAGTGTCCGCCCCATGAACCCCAGCCGGCCCTCCCCACCCCGAAGCTCGCCGCGGGTCGCCGTCGAAACCGGCCCCGCGACCTACGCCCACCCCGCCGCGCTCGCCCTGCAGGTCGACGCCGCCCTCTCCCGGCTGGACCTCGCCCCCGATTTCATCCGTCCCGGGGATCACGTCGTCCTCAAGCCGAACTGGGTAAAGGAACACGACGAACGTCATCCCGGCCCCGGCTGCTGGGAACACGTCGTCACCCACCCGACCCTCATCGAGGCCGTCATCCGCTGGGTCGCTCCGCGGCTCCAGGGGTCCGGGACCGTGGTCATCTGCGACGCCCCGCAGACCGATTCCTCGTTCGCCCGGCTCCGCGAGTATTGCCGTCTGGACGGACTCGTGGACCGCTGCCGGCGCGATTTCCCCGGGGTCGCGATCGATCTCCTGGACCTGCGTCCCGAGGAATGGCACGCCGTCGACGGCGTCACCGTCGCCAGAACCGCGCTGCCCGGCGACCCGCTCGGCAGCACCCAGGTGGCGCTGGACGAGGCCAGCGAGTTTGTGGGGTTTGCCGGCAATGGCCGACTGTATGGCGCGAGCTTCGACCTCGCGGAAACCAATGCGCGCCACCACGGCACCCGCCACGAGTATCTCCTCTGCCGCACACCGATGGACGCCGACGTCCTCATCAACCTGCCCAAGCTGAAGACCCACAAGAAAGTCGGCCTGACCTGCGCGCTGAAGAACCTGGTGGGCATCAACGCGAACAAGAACTGGCTGCCCCACCACACCGAGGGTACGCCGTCCCAGGGCGGCGACCAGTTCCCCGCCGACACCACCAAGGCACGACTCGAGCATTCCTGGATGGGCACGGCCAAGCGGTTGCTCAAGCACAACCCCCTGCTCTCCCGGTTCTTCGTCCCCCTGAAGAAGGCCGGCCGCCTGGTCTTCGGCGACACCCAGAAGGTGGTCCGCTCGGGGAACTGGCACGGCAACGACACCTGCTGGCGCATGGTCCTCGATCTGAACAAATGCCTGTTCAGCCGTGACGGCAGCGCCCAACCCCGGGCCCGGCCGCTCCGCTACCTGGCGGTCGTCGACGGGATCGTCGGCGGCGAAGGCAATGGCCCGATGGCCCCGGACCCGAAGGCCTGTGGGGTGATCCTCGCCGGCACCCACCCGCTCGCGGTGGATTGCGTGGCGGCCACGCTGATGGGTTTCGACTGGTCCCGAATCCGGATGCTCGCCGGCGCCTTCCACATGCAGGTTCCGATGTTCGTCGACTTCGCCCCCACCGACATCCGGATCGTCAGCAACCGGCCCGGCTGGGAGGGTGGTTTGGATCGACTGACTGACCCCTTCGATTTCAAGCCCCACTTTGGCTGGGTGGGGGCGATCGAACGCCGGCGCTGAAGCCCGACAGGAACTCAGTCACGCGGAGCCGCCAACCCGGCCTCCATCCACGCCAGCATGCGACGCCACATGTCCGG
>JBBQML010000860.1:0-2531 GCA_038328885.1 Verrucomicrobiota bacterium
GACCTCGCCGAGTTGCCGGGCACGGCGTCGGTTCGCCTGGGGACCAACGGCGATGGAGTGAGTGACCCGATCGAAGGCAACTGGGCCTTTGGCATTCCCGGCAACGAGATGCTCCTGGCCGGTGCGAGCGTGTGGGTGACGGCGCGTGGAAACCGGTTTTCCAACAACGACTTCGAGGCCTTTCCCTGGCTGGATGCAGGCGCCCGGGCCTACGAGACCTACTACGCCACGGTGCTCGAGACCCCGACGGATGCCTGGCCCAAGCTGAACCAGATGACCGGCAGCGTCCTCAGTGGCACGCTTCCCGCCCGCCAGACGGCCCTCTGGCCTTTCGATGTCATAGACGTCTACGTGGTGGATCCGGCGGCCGCGGCGAAGGGATTCAACGTCCCGGGCACCTACCTCGGTTCCCTGCTGGATGATTCGGAGGCCGACCAGAACACGACGACGGGTGAGTTCGCCTTCGATATCTCGGCGCTGAACCCGCCCGGGGGCTCGAGGATCGCGGTGGCGGTGACCTACTCGAAGGATGACGCGCGGACGGACGCCGGTCGCTCGGTGACGGGGCCACTCTCGGAGCCCGTCCTGGTACCGGGCCAACCGGGTTCGCCGATCTCCATCGGGAGCATCAAGACCGGCGCCAACAACGCGGCGACGGTGATCTGGACCGGCGGCACGGCACCCTTCAAGGTGCAGGCGAGGAGCGCGATCGGCACGGGAGCCTGGACCGATGTGCTGACCACGTCGGAACGGACGGCCTCCGTGCCTTTGACCGGCACGGCCGGATTCTATCGGATCGCCGGCCAATAAGGGATTCCTCAGCAGTTCCGATCGTCTGACCGGACTCACGGCGGGGCGCCCAGGGCGCCCCGCCTTTTTTCTGCCGGGATGGGTTTGACAGGGCGGGTTCCCGCCCCAACTACTTCCGGCGTTCGAGCGGTCCTCGTCCGGGAACCCAACCCAAACACCATGTCGAACCGTCGTGCCCCGACCCTGCGCGCTTTCACGCTGATCGAACTCCTGGTGGTGATCGCGATCATCGCGATTCTTGCGTCCATGCTCCTGCCGGCGCTCTCCAAGGCCAAGGAGCGGGCCAAACGGGTTTCGTGCATCAACAACCTGAAGCAGATGGGGTTGGCCTGCCTGATGTATTCCGAGGACCAGACGGACGGCGCGTTCACCGGGGCCACGAACTACCTCGATGACAACGTCAACTGGATCTACCCGAACTACCTGCCCTCGTACCGGTCGCTGACGTGTCCCAGCACCCGGAACTACATCCGGACGAACACCCTCAAGGACCGGATCAGCGGGCAGGTCTACCTGGTCGATCTGCTGGATTTCGCGCGCAACCGCGATACCGCGGGCTACAGCTATGAGCTCTATGGCTTCATGGGGGCGGTGACGGCGAACCCCTTTCATCCCCGCTCGGTCAAGAAGACGCAGTCAACGGTCAACAGCTATGTCCACCTGAATGACACGTTTGGACTGAAGGGCACGGCCCCGGGGCCCGCCAGCATCTGGCTGTTCCTCGATGGGGATGACGGGGCGATCTACTTCGAGAACGGCGCGTTCGTCTCACGTGGCGTCAACGATTTCCCCGACCGATCGGACAACCACGGGGCCGACGGGGTGAACTCGCTGTTCTGCGACGGCTCGGTGCGCTGGGTGCCGCAGAAGAAGTATGTATTCACCTTCGAGCAGGCCCAGGATATCGGGCGCTCGGATTGAGCTCCCGAGCGAACCCTCCCGTGACGGTCAGATTTCCACCTGCTCGCCCGGGCCCGGGTCGAGGACTCGGATCCGCGGATACTTCGCCTTGATCTGGGCCTTGAACCACGCGCGGGCCGAATCCTCGCCGTGTCCCAGCACCACCGCCTTGGGGCCGACGGTACCGACGAACTCAAGGAGTTCCTCGCGGTTGGCGTGGGCGGTCAGGTCAAACTCCCGCACCTCGCAGGTGCGCCGCACCGTCTTGTCCACGGCCCCGAACTCGAACGTCTCGCCGTGCCGGGCGCCCCGGAGTCGGCCCGCAGGGGTTTGGGGGTCGGCGTAGCCCACGAAGAAGATCCCGTGCCGTTCGTCCTCCATCATCCGGAGGGCGAGGTCATGGGCTGCGGTGTTGGGGTTCATCATGCCCGAGGTGATGACGAAGAGTCGGCCACCGCCCAGCTTCATGCTTTCCTGCTGACGGCGCTCCAGGACCTGGAGGTCGAGGGCCTCGGTCAGGGCGAGATTGCTGTGGTGGCGGTGGGTTCGGTGGGCTTGCAGGTCGTAGATCTCGGTGAACACCCGGCCCAGTCCGCCGATGAAGATCGGTTGCCGGGGCAGGCGCCCCGAACGCATGAGCAACGCGAGCAGGGCCAGGATCTCCTGCGTGCGGCCCAGCGCGAACACCGGGATCAGGACGGAACCCTTGCGGGCGTGGACCGCCTGGATGGCCTGCACCAGTCGCTCGATCTCGGCTTCCCGGGTGAACCCGGGCGTGGCCTCGCGGGCGCCCCGGGTGGTTTCCATGATCATCACCTCGG
>JBBQML010000861.1:0-2530 GCA_038328885.1 Verrucomicrobiota bacterium
GGGGGACGCGCTGCGGTTCTGGAGAACCGCGGTCCGGAGCGCGCCTCTCCCGAGGCGCAGGGGGTGGTACGCGGGTGGGGGCGTGGGAGTCGATTTTGACGCGCGTCGCGGGGGGGACGCGCAGCGGTTCTGGAGAACCCCGGTCCGGAGCGCGCCTCTCCCGAGGCGCAGGGGGCGGTGCGCGGGTGCGGACGTGGGAGTCGATTCCGGCGCGCGTCGCGTGGGGACGCGCTGCGGTTCGGGAGAACCGCGGTCCGGGGAGGGCTTGCTCATCCCGGCCCGGCGGCCGGCCGGCTGAGCCCCAGGGCGCCCAGAAACCGCCGGATCTCCTGGAGGCGGCTGCGCGGATCGCGCTTCGTCAGGCGTGGAAACTTCCCGCCCAGCTGCACGAAATCGCCATTCCTCGTCAGCATGAGCTTGTCCTCGCGGACCTCGATCGCCGTGATGTCGAGCGCCCCCGCGAACAGTCGCAATTCCGCCACCTGCAGCAGCAGTTCCACCGCGCGCGGCGGCGGGCCGAACCGGTCGATGAGTTCGCTGCGCAGGCGGCGCAGTTCGGCCGGGTCCTGGACCTGGGCGAACCGGCGGTGGAGTTCGATTCGTTGTCGCGCCTCCGGGATGTAGCCGGCTGGCAAGGCTGCCGTGGCGGAGGTTCCGGGCGCGGCTTCGGGTCCGGTCGCGTTCAGAGGAAGAAAATCCAGCCGGACATCGACGTCGACCCGGCGCTTGGGCTTCTCGCCCTTGAGCGCGCTGACGCTCTGCTTGAGCAGTTGGCAGTAGAGATCGAAGCCGACCGCCGTGATGTGGCCGCTTTGCTGGGGACCGAGCAGGTTGCCCGCGCCGCGGATTTCGAGGTCGCGCATGGCGATCTTGAAGCCCGAGCCGAGGCTGGAGTACTGCCGGATGGCCGCGATCCGCTTGCGGGCTTCGGTGAGCAGTTGAGCGTGGCGGGGAATGAGCAGGTAGGCATACGCCTGGTGCTTATAGCGCCCAACCCTCCCCCGCAACTGGTACAACTCGCTCAACCCGAAACGGTCCGCGCGGTCGATGATGATGGTGTTCGCGTTGGGGATATCGAGGCCGCTCTCGATGATCGTCGTGCAGAGCAGGATGTCCGCTTCCCCGTTCACGAAGCGCGTCATGACGCGCTCGAGGTCGTCGGGATGCATCTGGCCATGCCCGACCACCAGCCGTGCGTGGGGCACCAGCGCCTTGAGCTTCACGGCCATCGTGTCGATGGTGCCCACGCGGTTGTGCAGGAAGAAGATCTGCCCCTGCCGGTTGAGCTCGCGCTGGATGGCGTCCCGGATGAGTCGCTCGTCGTAGGCCGAGACCATCGTCTCCACCGGCAGCCGGTCCTGCGGCGGGGTCTCGATGGTGCTCATGTCCCGTGCCCCGCTCAGCGCGAGGTACAGCGTCCGCGGGATGGGCGTGGCGCTGAGGGTGAGGACGTCGACGGTTCGTCGCAGGAGCTTGAACCGTTCTTTGTCCATCACCCCGAAGCGTTGTTCCTCGTCGATCACGACCAGTCCCAGGTCCTTGAACTCGACATCGCGCTGGAGAAGGCGGTGGGTGCCGATGACGATGTCCACGGCACCCGCGGCGAGTTTCTCGATCACCTGGTTCTGGTCGCGCCGGGTGCGGAATCTCGAGAGCAGCTCGACCCGCACCGGGTAGTCGCTCATGCGTTCGGCGAAGGTGTTGTAGTGCTGCTGGGCGAGCACGGTGGTGGGGACCAGGACGGCGACCTGCTTGCCGCCCATGACGGATTTGAACGCGGTGCGGATGGCGACCTCCGTCTTGCCGAAGCCGACGTCGCCGCAGATCAGTCGGTCCATGGGCCGGGGCATTTCCATGTCCTGCTTGGCCGCCTCGATCGCGCGGATCTGGTCGGGTGTCTCCTCGAAGACGAACGACGCCTCGAACTCGCGCTGCCACGGGGCATCGGATGGGAAGGGGTGGCCGGCCTGCGTTTCGCGGGCGGCCTGGATCTCCAGCAATTCCGCGGCAAGATCCGCCACCGACCGCTCGGCCTCCTTCTTGGCCTTCGACCATCGGCTGCCACCGAGGGTGTTCAAGGCTGGCCGGGCCTTGCCGGCACCGACGTACTTGCTGACCAGGTGGGCCTCCGAGACCGGGACGTACAGCCGGGGCGCGGGATCGTCGGACCGGGAGGGCGCGTACTCGATGGCGAGGCATTCCACCGCGGGCCCGCCGGCCGTGCCCCGGTGCCCGAGCGAGGGAGGCATGGCCTGCAACCCGAGAAACCGCCCGATGCCGTGCTCGAGGTGGACCACGAAGTCGCCTTCCTCCAGCTCGGTGAAATCGATGTCCAGCAACGACCGCGAGGTTTGGGCGTGGGGTGATTTCAGCCGCCTTGGCCGGAGCACCTTGTAGCGGCCGAAGACCTCCGCGTCGGTCACCACCACGAAGCCGGCCGCCTCGGCGAGAAACCCCCGCCCGAGGGCACCGAGATGGACGGTGGGGTGAAGGCCGGGAGCCGGTTGGGTCCCGGCGCCTGGCGCCGCCC
>JBBQML010000862.1:0-2524 GCA_038328885.1 Verrucomicrobiota bacterium
GGCCTCGTGTGTCGGGGGTGCTGAGCCCGTGGGTCGGCGCACCACCTTGGCGGGGGCATGGCGGGGGCATGGCGGGGGCTTGGGGGGTGGCGCAGGGGCCAGGGCAAAATCAGAACTGCTGCTTCCTTTACCGACGGGGGGAGGTAGGCTGTCCGCCCCTGACTGAACCGGTTATGCAACTGTCGAACGACGAGATTCGCCGCTACTCACGACACCTGATCCTGCCCGAGGTGGGGATGGCGGGCCAAAAAAAGATCTGTTCGACCAGCGTCCTGTGCATCGGCGCCGGCGGGCTGGGTTCGCCGATCGCCATGTACCTTGCAGCTGCGGGCATGGGGAAGCTGGGGATCGTGGATTTCGACACCGTCGATTTCTCGAATCTTCAGCGTCAGTTGCTGCATGGGACGGGGGACGTGGGACGTGCCAAGGCCGAGTCGGCCAAGGACACGATCAACGACCTGAACCCGAACGTGGAGGTCGTGATCCATTCCACCCGGCTATCGAGCGAGAACGCCCTCGAGATCATCGGGCAGTACGACATCGTGGTGGACGGGACGGACAACTTCCCGACGCGCTACCTGACGAACGACGCCTGCGTGCTGCTGCGGAAGCCGAATGTGTACGGTTCGATCTTCCGTTTCGAGGGGCAGGCGAGTGTGTTTGCGCCGCACCTGGGCGGGCCGTGCTACCGCTGTCTTTACCCGGAGCCCCCGCCGCCGGGGATGGTGCCGAGTTGCGCCGAAGGTGGGGTGCTGGGCGTGCTGCCCGGCATCATCGGCTGCATTCAGGCGACGGAAATCCTGAAGCTGGCGCTGGGGAAGGGCACCTCGCTGGTTGGGCGCCTGCTGCTCTTCAACGCCCTGGACATGAAGTTCAAGGAACTCCGGCTCCGGCGGGATCCCCAGTGTCCTGTCTGCGGCGAGCATCCGACCCTCCACCGCTTGATCGACTACGAGCAGTTCTGCGGGGTCGTGTCCGAGCCGGCGGCTCCCGACTCCAACCCGGACGAGGTCACCGTTCAGGACATGAAGCAAGCCCTCGGGGATCCCCAGAGCGCGGTCAAGGTCATCGATGTCCGCGAGCCGGATGAGTACCAGATTGCCCGGGTGCCTGGCGTGCCGTTGTTCCCGCTGAGCCTGCTGCCGCAGCGCTTCACGGAACTCGACCCGAACCAGCAGATCTACCTCCATTGCAAGAGCGGAATTCGCTCGATGAAGGCGCTGCGCTTTCTCCGCGAGCAGGGCTTCAAGTACGTCAAGAGCGTGAAGGGCGGCATCCAGGCGTGGTCCGACGAGATCGACCCTTCGGTGCCCAAGTACTGACCTCGGACCTCCGACCATCACGCCCGGGGCCCGGTCACGGAGCCGGCGGGGTCGGCTGGTTGCGACGGTTGCGGCGGTTGCGGCGGTTGCGGCGGTTGCGGCGGTTGCGGCGGTTGCGACGGCTGCCCGCGGTCTATTTGCTCTCGCCTTGGGCGGTGTCTGCGGGCGGCGGGGTGTTCGTCGCGGCTGGCCCGGTGTTGGTGGTCGGTTCGCGTGGCGGGGCCTCGTAAGGCGGGACGTCGCTGAGCGCGGGCAGTCGGCGTCCCCCTCCGACGGCGATGGTGCCGTCGGCGTTCTTCAACATGCGCGGACGGATCCCGTTCACGATCTCGTGGCGCTGTCGGATGAGTAGCGTGCCCTCCGGATCCAAGACCGAGTAAGTGTACGTGCTGCCTCCCGTCTGGAAGAGGACATGGAGCCGGGACAACCCGTCGATCTGCTGCTGGGGGTTGGAGAAGGAGAGCAGGCGGTCGAGCAGGACCACCTTATAGATGCGTGTCCCCGAGTCATCGCTGACGCGGGCGTAGAGCTTACGTTCCTTGCTGCGGGTGGCGGACTGGAGCGCGTAGCGGCGGATTTCGGGTGCGGACGATAGTTCGCCGGGGGCAGGGGGCACACCGAAGCTCATTTCCCACAGCTTGGTGGAGGACTGAAGTGTGAAGCCGATCGGGTCGCTGAGGAGGCGCTGGTTCCAGTCCGGGAGGCGCAACTCGGCGAAGACGAGGTAGGGCCCGGGCTGCTGGAAGTCGAACCACGGCTGGAGGTTCCACCACTTGGTACCCGCCTTGGAGGACTCCAGCGTGAACTCGCCCTGGACGGGCACCGGGCCGAAGCGGTTGACGATTTCACCACCCTTGGTTTCCACGAGGAACGTCAGCCAGTTGGTGGTGGTGCCGAACGTCACCGGCCGTCCGGTCAGGTTTGAGATCCGCACGCCGAGGGGGAGTTCCTCGCCAGGCAGGAACAGGGTTTCGTCCAGCGTCAGTTCGAGCCTCAGGGCGGTCGACTGAGCCCGGGCGGACCAGCAGGCTGTCCCGAGCAAGATCCCAACGAGGGCAACACAAGCCGAGTGCATGGCCTCATGCTAGGTCCACGGTCCTCGGCAACAAGTGTGGAGTTCGGGGTCGGGCGGGGTGCGGTGCATCCAGAAGTTGTGGGTGACGGGATACCAAAGCGCCGCCTCGCCGGGCTCCTCGGCGCAC
>JBBQML010000863.1:0-2524 GCA_038328885.1 Verrucomicrobiota bacterium
TTGGACATAACCGCCGAGATCCCCGGCCGCGGTGGCAGACGCGGCGCTGAGGGGAGCGTTGAACCCGGCTTCCCCGGGCCGCGGGGCCCGGAACAGGACCTGATTTCCGTCGCAATGAAGGTGCGTGGTGCGTTCGGCGACGACGCCGTAACGGCTGCCGGAGCCGTTCACCAGTTGGATATGGTTGGTGGAGAGTGCGAGGTGGCGCCCGTAGCCGCCCACGCCGAGGCGCGCGACGATGGCGTTATCGGCGACCCGCACCTGCGCGGAGCGGGCGGCAGCGTTGGCGCCGTTGCCCAGCGCCTGGGAGTTGGCGAGAACGCCGATGGCGGTCGCGGTGATCGAGTTCTCGGCGATCACCACCAGCCGGAGGTCGCCGGGATAGTCCGTGCCATCGGCCCGGCCGAGTTGCACGCCAACGTCGGCGGCAGCGATCTGGTTGAGGTGGACCTGGACGTCGGTGAACTCGCGGGCGTCGGTCCCGGCGCTTTCGCCACCGAGGGCGATTCCGACGCGGAAGCCGGATACGGTGCAGTCGGTGACCGAGAGGCCGCCGCGGCGGAGCAACTGGATCCCGTGGCGTCCCGCGGTGCCGGACGAGCGCAGGACCGTGAGTCCGTCGAGGAGGGTGTCGGAGGCATCAACGAGGTAGATCCCGGTGTGTGGGGAATCGAAGGCGACCCCGCGGAGCTGGGAGGCATCGATCTGGGTGATGGCGAGCCCGACCCCAGCCCGGATGCGGGAATCGGTGAGCGTGGCCCGGCGGAGGAGGCGGGAGCGGATGCCGAGGCTGGCGACGGCGGGGACGTCGGCGGCGAGGACGGTGGTGAGTTGGGCGGTGAGATTGTCGCCGTTGGTCAGGAGGTTCTCGGGCGTCCAGCCGGTCATGGCGGCGAGGCCGACGCCGGTGCTCAGGGTGGAATCCCGGAGGGTGACGTCGCGGAGTCGCTCGCTCCAGATGGCGCCGAGGCTGCCGACGAGATGACAGCCGCGGATGACGAGGGCCGAGAGCTGGGTGACGGCGAGGGGCCAGGCGGCGGCGAGGACGGATCCCTCGAGGCGGATGGAGGGACCGCCGATGGCCCCGGAACCGGGGGTGCTGGTGACCGGCACATCGGGGTTCACCGCCCCGGGGGCCTGGTTGTTCACGCGGATGGCCGCCGTCGAGGCCGCCGCGGCTGGGGCGGCGTAGAGACGCGAGCTCTCGGCGGTCAGTTCCGCGGCGCCGGCGTCCAAGTCGATGAGCACCTGGGCCCCGTCCGAGCCACGGCCGAAGAGGGTCAGGTTCTCCAGCCTCAGCCGTGCGCCGTTGAGGACGCGGAGCGTGGGGGTGATCCCTGCGGCGAACAGCACGGCGCGGGGGCAGCCGCGCAGCACGACGGTGCGGTTGGCCGGGATCTCGAGGACGGTTGCGAACCGGTAGACCCCGGGTTCGAAGCAGATCGTCACCGGTCCGGTGGTACTGAGGAGGATGTCGCGGATCACGGGCGCGGCGTCCCCGTTCCCGGCGGGTGGCGTCACCGAAAACTCGCAGCACCCGCCTCCGCCGCGTTCCCAGAGTTCCTCGATGACCTCCTGAACGGTGTCGCTGTCCGAGCCGATCCGGTCGCCGTCGAAGGCGATGTCGTCGGCGGTGAGTTCGCACAACGGTGGGAAGCGGTCGTCGAGCCACTGTTCTAGGACCAGGGGTTGGTTGGCGGCGACGAAGCGCAGCAGGGCCAGGGGGGCGAAGTCGCGTTCCGGGCCATGAGGGGAGGTTTGGAAGGGGCCGTTGTCGTTGGAAGTGCCGACGCGGGCTTCGTACTGCCAGAAGTCACCGGGGTTGAACGTGCCGGCGACGGCCAGCTCGAGTCCGTTCTCCACCGGGATGGCGCCCGCCGCGGAAGTGAACACGCCGTGCCAGCGCCGGGCTTTCAGAGGATCCACCAGATGCGCGACGAGGGCTGCGGGCGTGATGCCGTCGAGTTCGAGCAGGGTGAACGTGAGGCTGGTTCCGGCGTTGACGGGGGCGCTCAGTTGAACGAGGGCGCCGACGGCGCGGGGGGCCGGGGTGAAGCCGTTGGCGATGCTGTCGAGCACCGCCGGCGAGGCATCGCCGAGGTCCACGGAATCGAGGGTCAACACCTCGACGAGGTCGCCGGGCTGGAGCGGGGTATTCGCGGGGAAGGTCAGCGTGGTGGCGGTGGCGGAGGTCACCGCGAACAACTCGGCGCCGTTGTCGCGGGACCATTTGAACTCCGCGGTTCCGACGGGGCCGCCGACGTGGACCTCAAACCGATAAAGCCGGTGGTCCCGGCCGGTGTAGCCGCCCTGGACGGGCAGGGCGCAGGGATCGGGATCCGGCGGGGCGAGGGGGGTGGTGACGTCGAGTGTGCCGTCGGTGAGCAGCGGGGAAGCGAGCGCGCGACCGAACGCCTCGAGGTCGAAGCCGGCGGGCACCCAGGCGAGCTTCACCTGGGCGACGGCGAGCCCGCGGGTGGCGGTGTCGGTATCGCCGCCCAGGGCGTTCTCCAGCAGGCCGAGA
>JBBQML010000864.1:0-2515 GCA_038328885.1 Verrucomicrobiota bacterium
CCGGGGCCGAATCGTCGGATCCGCCTTGTTGCGCGACTGCGACCGGGGTGGCCAGAAACTGGCCCACGGCGCTTGCGGCCAGGGCGAGCTTCAGGGCCCGGCCCGCCATGGATGCATTAGGCTTCGTCATATGGAGTGTGCTTTTGGGGTGGTTGCGGTTGAGCTGATGAGGGAGACGGAAACACCGAGGTCACCGAGGGTTTCGCCGGCGAAACCGACCAGATGATGAACTGTCCTGCCGGGAGGGGGGGTGGCACGACCATCATTCCGCCCGGATTTACGGGATTCACCGCCCCGTCGTCAAGCGACTCGTGGGCAAAAACTTATCGACCCAGCTACTTGAGTCGGTCGGGGTTCAACCCCTGGAGATCCGCGGGCAGGAACAAGCCGTCCCGCCGAATCAGGGTGTCGTCGAACCAAATCTCACCCCCGCCCCATTCGGGCCGTTGGATCAGCACCATGTCCCAGTGGACGGCGGATCGGTTCCCGTTATCGCACTCCTCGTAAGCCTGACCGGGGGTTAGGTGGAGGGATCCGGCGATCTTCTCATCGAAGAGGATGTCGCACATCGGGTTCATGATGTAGGGGTTGAACCCAAGACTGAACTCGCCCGTGTAACGAGCACCGGCGTCGGTGTCCAGAATCTCGTTGAGCCTGGCCGTGTTGCTCGACACCGCATTCACCACCTTGCCGGCCTTGAACTCGAGCCGGACGTTGTCGAAGCGGGTGCCGGCATACAACGTGGGCGTGTTGAACTGGATGGTGCCGTTGATGGAATCGCGGACCGGGCAGCTGAAGACCTCGCCGTCCGGGATGTTCCGGTCGCCCTTGCACATCTGGGCGCCAATTCCGCGGATGCTGAACGCCAGATCCGTGCCGGGCCCCTTGATCCGGACGCGGTCGGCGCGCCCCATCCGCCGATGCAGCGGCGCCATGGCCTTCGCCATCCGCGCGTAGTCGAGCGTGCAAACGTCGAAGTACAGGTTCTCGAACGCCTCGGTGCTCAGGCCGGCGGCCTGGGCCATGCTCGGGGTCGGCCACCGCAACACGCACCAGCGGGTCTTCTTCACCCGGTAGTCGATCACGGGGCGCAGGGCCTTGGAGTACAGGCGGAGCTTCTCCGACGGCACGTCCGAGGCCTCGTTCGCGTTCGCGCTGCCCCGCACCGCGATGTACGCCTGGACCTTCTTCATCCGGTACATCTCGACATCCCGCACCAGGCGCGCATGAGCCTCGTCCGTTCCGCGAAGCACCTCCCGGGTGACCCGGCTATGCCGTATCTCCACCAGCGGGATCCCGCCCGCGTCCCGCACCGCGCGCATCAGTTCCACCCCGAACTCGTCCGGGACATCGATCAACTCGGCCAGGACCGAATCCCCGCGCTTGATCCTCGTGGAGTATTCAACGAGGAGCCGGGCGAGTTTCGTGTAGCGGGGGTCGGTCATGGCGGAGGGGACCTTAGCCCTCCCATTCCGCGGGCGTCGAGTGTGTGCCCCCACCCCCGGGGCCCGCCCCTGGATTCAGCGAGCCGGTCTCCGAAGCGGTCTCCGGAGGGTTCCCTTCCATCGGACCGCCCCTGCCGCCGGCCGGGAGTCAACGCTTGACACAACTGTACTAGTGTCCTATGACAGCAGCAGACACCCATGCGCCTTCAGGTCCAATTCGACCTCGGTCAGCCGGTCTATCTCCAGATCATGGACCAGATCAAGTCCGCGGCCGCCTCCGGAGCCCTCCAGGCCGGTGAGTCGCTCCCGGGCATTCGCCCACTCGCGGAACAGCTCCATGTGAACCGCAACACGGTCGCCAAAGCCTACCTCGAGCTCGAGCGGGAGGGCGTCCTGGAAAACCGCCCCGGCAAGGGGTGCTTCCTCCGCGACGGCCAACCACGCCTGCGCAAGGCCGTCCGCACCGAGATGCTGCTGCCGCACCTCGACGGCCTGGTCGTCCAGGCACACCACCTCCAGATCGATGACGACACCCTCGTGGCGCTCCTCCGTGAGCGCCTGGACCATTTCGAGAACGCCCGCACGACCTCCCCCGGCCAAGGCTGACCCCATGACCACCCAATCCTCACCGCTCCCTGCCGTCGGTGCCGCCTCCGTTCCCGCCATCGAGATCCGCGGGTTGGTCCGCCGGTTCGGCCGCACGGACGCCGTCCACGGCCTCGACCTCACCGTCCCGGCCGGTTGTTGCTACGGCTTCTTCGG
This sequence comes from Verrucomicrobiota bacterium, assembly GCA_038328885.1. GTDB lineage: Bacteria > Verrucomicrobiota > Verrucomicrobiia > Limisphaerales > CAIMTB01 > CAIMTB01. The sequence continues at coordinate 2,208 of JBBQML010000864.1, forward strand.
CCGCAATGGGTCCGGCAAAACCACGACCATCAAGTGCCTGCTGAACCTGCTGAAGCCGAATGCCGGTACGGTGCGGGTCTTCGGCCTCGACCCGGCGTGCGACGAACTCGCGGTCAAGCGACGCCTCGCCTACGTCCCCGATCAGGTCGCATTCTATCCCTGGATGAACGTCCGGGAGGCGCTGGAGTACGCCGCCTCCTTCCGCCCGCAGTGGAACAACGCCACGGAGAAGGACCTGCTGGACCGGTTCCGGCTCCACCCAGCCAGTCCCACCCGGGGCTTGTCAAAGGGCCAGCGCACGCAACTGG
>JBBQML010000865.1:0-2499 GCA_038328885.1 Verrucomicrobiota bacterium
CAGGGTGCCCTCGCTGCCCACCAAGTGGACCCGGAAGTAGTATGGCTGCTGGCAATCGATCACCGAGGCGCATTTGCCGATGCGCCCGTCCTTGAATTTCAGGAGGCTGACCGACGTTGTCGGATACTCGTAGGCCGCGAACTCGCGGGCGCTGGAGTGCGTGGCGTAGCTGGTCACGGTCTCGACCTCGGGGCCCATCAGCATCAACAGCGCGTCGAGGGCGTGGCACCCCGCCGAGAGCAGGCTGCTGCCGCCCGCGTTGCGCCGCACGTTCCAGCGGTACTGGCCGTACCACGGGCCGATTCCGTGGAAGTAATCCACCTCCGCGTAGTGGACCCGGCCCAGCAACCCCTGATCGACGAACGCCTTCGCCGTGCGGAGCTGGCTCGAGTAGCGGCACTCGAAGCAGACACAGCTGCGCACGCCGGCCGCCTTCACCGCGTCGCGCACCGCGACCAGGTCTTCGTGGTTCAGCGCCACCGGCTTCTCGAGGATCAGATGCTTGCCCGCCTGGGCCACCGCGATCGCCTGGTGCGCGTGGTCCTGCGGGTAGGAGCACACGGACACGACGTGGAGATCCGGCTGGGCCAGAAACTCCTTCAGATCATGGAAGACACGCACCGGCCCGCCGTACTGCGCCGACAGCTTGGCCTCATCCAAAGGACGCGAACTCAGGATCGAGGTGATCCGAGCCCGGCCGGTCGCTTGCAGCGCGGGGATATTTGCGCTGGCCACCCCGCCATGGCCAATGACACCCACATGATACTTGGCATGACCATTCTCATTCATGTTTCTGAACCTCCGTTTCTTTGCTGACGCCCTGTTGACGTTAGCGCCGAACTTCAAGCCCCTGCACTGCACCCAGGGTTGCCGCCTCGGCTGAAATCACAGCAGGCACCCGGGGTCAACACCCCATTCCCAGACGCGGCGATTTAGACGTAAGCGTAAAGGCGTGGCCCCGGTGAACCTTGCGATGAACCTGCGACAGGCGACCCGTGAAGTGTAGTGCATAGTTCTTCCCACGTCTGCAACCCCCTTCACTCCCTCAGGTTCACGTCGAACAATCGCCCATGAAGACCCTCGCTGAATCGTTCCCCGAATACTTGGAGGCGTGCGTTCCCAAGGGGATCCACGACCTGCAGCGGCAGGACCTCCGACAAGCGTTCTATGGCGGGGCCCTGGAGGTGATGCGGCTCTTCGTTGAGAACGTGAAGGCTCTCCCTCCCGGAGTAGGCGTCGATAACGCGTCCGAGCAGGTCTTTGTGGCGCTCGCGAAAGAAGCCGCACAAGAATGCCTCAGGAGGGTGGCCGAGCTGAAGATGGCCACCCGACTACCCACCGAACCAGTCCACGACGCGAACGGCGCGGAATCCCCCAGCGTGGTCAGAGCTTCTCTCGTTCCAGCACCACGATGTCGTGGATCCCGACCTGCGGAACCGCCACCGTCACCTCCCCGTCCCGCCAGCGCCACTCGACCTCGCGTGGCCCTGGCTCCAAGGTGACCCGCTGCGGCTTCGCCCCTGGACGAACCACGAGGTCGAACGGCCCCACCGGGTCCACCCCCGCGATCGTGTTCACCGTCTCGTCGGCATGCGGCCCCGACACGTTGACCAAGTGGACGAGCAACCGGTTCCGGCGCGGATCCTGGTTCACCACCACCTCGACCGCCCCCGGCCCGTGAACCTCCGCCATCGGTTTCGGGAACAACTCACGAACCAAGTCGCTGAGAAACGCCTGCGCCGTGGCGTTCCGGGCGCGAAGGTAGGGCTGCCCCAGGTTCACGTAGGTCGCCGCGATCCGCCCCTGTCCGACCCCGGTCACCGAGGCTGCCGGCGTCGAGGGAAGGCCCGGATCATCCCCCTCGTGCAACTGGCCGAACCCCCGCGCACGTGGCCCCAGCACCACCTTCTCCGACGGCGCGTTCAACCCGGCGAGCCAACCCCCGTGAGCGAGGTGTGGTGAGGACTTCGACGCCGCTTCGCCCGTGAAGCGGACGTCCATTTCCGCGGCGAACAGCCCCGCGGTCTTGGGCCCGATCAGCAGCAGGTTTCCACCCGCGGTGGCGTACCGGACCAGTTCCTCACGAAACGCCGGGTCGAGGTATTCCCACTCGGGAACGACCACCACGGGGTACTCGCCCAATCGCCCCGCGAGGTGGTGTTCACTCCGGATATCCACGGACCACCGGCTGTCGAGGAGGCTTTGGAGGACGCCCCGCAGCGACTGGACCCCCAGCCCGGACGGAGTGAAGAGGTTGGGGCTTTGGCGCTGGTGGGCCGCCGTCGAGTATAGCAAGGCCACCTGCGGCACCGCCTCCGTCCGATGGCACACCGCCTGCCGCTCCCGGCAGAACTCGGCCGTCGCCGCCATCAGATCCATGTGCCAGTCGTAGATCGAACCATCGCGCTTCTGATTAAAATACGCCTGGAACCCGCCGCCCGGGGCCAGCACCCGGGCGGCCTCCCGCTGCAGTTGCGCGATGGTCTTCAGCGGACGACC
>JBBQML010000866.1:0-2485 GCA_038328885.1 Verrucomicrobiota bacterium
CATCCCGGGAAGGAGGCCCGCCCACACAGGACCGACGATCCACTCCGAACCTCAGTCCAGGTGGAAGACCTCCGTCATCCCCGCCCACCATTCGTCCGGGCCGCGTGGCGAACGAGGTCGGTGTTGTGATGGGCCACCCAACCTCGCGCCCCGTAAAGGTTCCTCGCAACGTTCATCCCGTCGACGCTGAGTTCCGTGGTGAGATCAATGAGGGGTTCGTGGCATTCGGCAAGATTCGCCACCTCCACCGGCCAGTAGTTGATCTGGGCATTGCAGTTCAGCGTCCAGTTCGCCGACCACGCCGGGTTGACGTCCTTGTTCCAGATCCCTTGCAGGTTCAGCGGCTGGGTACCCGGGCGCGAACCGGCGATGGTCACGTACCGGCCGAACTTGAAATACAGCGCCGCCAGCGAAGGGTCCAACCCGGGTTCGTATCGCTTCACCCGGAGATCGGTCGGCAGGTCCTCCGCGTCGCTCCGACCGGGATCGAGCCGCACCCGTTGGAAGAGCCGCTGGTGGTCGGCCAGGTGAGCGTCGCGCAGAGCTTGGAAGGACTTGCCCCGGAGCGGCGCGAGAACCGCTTCGCAGAGGCGCGCCGCGTCCCTGCCCTCGCGGCTCGGACTGCGGTGCGGCCCGTGGTAACTGGTCGCCGCCACGAAGAGCAACGTGACCCGGTCGCAGTTCTCGGCAGTGAGCCCATCCTAGGCGAACCGCAGCGTCCCTCCCTCGTGCGACGCCACGAGGCGACCCTCGAAGCGCATCCCCTTCCCGTCCGGGGCGTCGTCGTAGGCGACGCGCTTCCCGACGCAGCTGGGGTTGGAGTGCACCGGGGCACGCCCGGAAAGTCGCAGGCCATTGGCAGCGAACCGGACCGAGCCCGACCCACCCTCGGACGACGTCGCCGGCCACGAACGCTGCACCGTCACGGCATGACGCAACTGGCTCTCCAGGGTGGCGCGGAAGGTGAGCTTTCCCGGGTGATCACTCGTCAACCGGACGACGATCGCCTGGTCCGGGTGGGAGGCGAACACTTCGCGGACGTACCGCGTCCCGCCCTGGGAGAACTGGACCCGGGCAACTCCCTGCGCCAGGTCGAGGTCACGGCGGTAATCGGCCACCTCCCCCCGGAACGGGAAGTTGAGCTTCAGCCGGCCCAACGGCAGGTAGCACTGGTTGTACTGTGCCGTTCATGTCGCGCTCGACCAGGGACTGCGCCCACCCTCCCCATCGCCGCCCCCCAGCATCCACTCGCCCACCAGACGGGGGAGCGCCGCCCGGGTATTCGGATGTGCCTTGGCGAGCTGGGTAATCTCGGCCGGGCGAAGCGAGCGCTCGTACAGGCGGACCGCGGCGATCTGGCCCTCGAACGGACTCCGTCCTTCCTGGTCGGCGCCGATGCGCATGGGCAGCGGGTTTGCCGCGGGTGCCCGTCCGGGAACGGCTCCCAGGATCAGTCCAAGGAGGCATCCAAACCAGCGGGACCGCGACTTCGGTGGGACCGGGTGCCGGTTCATGAGCAGGCCTCCTCGAATTCGCCGAGGTGAATGGGGTAAGTGCCGAACTCCCGGACCAGCTTCACGATGTAGTCGTAAGTGGGCCCCGAAACCGCGCTGCTGACGGAGTGATCGGATTGGAAGATGTAACTGCCACCCCGCGCCGCGTTGAGCTGCCCCACGAGGCGGGTGAGGCATTCGTTCATCTCGATGATGCTGCCGTAAACGGGAAAGTCGGGCCGGAGCGATTTCACGGTCTCGATCCACGGCGGCGTGTTGTGCTGGAACCCGCCCCAGAAGAAGTCGCTGATCGGCACGCGGTCGGGCTCCGCGTGCCCCGGCGCCGTGTTCATCCGGTCGAGCTTGCGCAGGGTGTTCTCCTTGCGTCCCGCGGCCTGCGCCGCCTTCCCGAAGGTTTCGAACATGCTCATGCGGGATCACGGTTGAATCCGTGGGTGCCGCTTCTCCGCCTCCGCAATGACGGCCGGGGTGGCAGCGCCATCGAAGAAGTTGCCCTTCCAGGTGTGCCAGTCGCGCTGACACTGGTTGAATCGAACCGATTCCCCGGAGGTATCGTGAACGACGTTCGATTCGAAAAGGAAGCCCTTGCTGCCTTCGTCGACGAAGAAGCCGTTGTTCGGCGCCCCGCCGTGGGCATACCGGCTCCGGTGAACATTGTGGATGTGATTTCCGCGCAGGATCGTCCCGGGCTGGAGGCCGAGGGTGTAGATGCCCGCACCGTCGGCGAGCTTCTTCATGATGTCGTGGATGTGATTGCCTTCCACGAGGCAGCGCACCTGCGTCGTGGGCGTCGTGTTCCATCGGTAGCCGACGGAGATGCCGGTGTACGGCAGATCGTGAATCTCGTTGTGGACGATCCGCGTGTCCGCGGAGAAAGCCACGAAGATGCCCACCCCGCCCCGGCTGTCCACCCCGCACCGCCAGATAAGACAGTCGGCCACCACGTTGCCCCACGGGGCGTCGGTCGGATC
>JBBQML010000867.1:0-2481 GCA_038328885.1 Verrucomicrobiota bacterium
GCACCTCTGCCCATCAGCCTGGTGCCCGACGCCTCCGCCGGTCAGGCCCGGCCCAGGATCCGGAGCGAGGTCTACGCCCCCTACGGCCGCCTCATCCCGGCCGAGACCGTCATCACGGTCGACTCTTCCTCCATCCAGACCCCGATCATCGGCCTCATCACCGAGGACCTCTACCACGCCGGGAAGTTGGTGATCCCCGCCGGCACCGAGGTCCACGGCGTGGCCCAGGTCGATCGCTCGCGCGAACGCATCGCGAGCGGCAACGCCTGGACGCTCGTCTGGCAGACCGGCGAGGAACTGCGCCTGCGCGCGATCGCGTTGGATCGCGAGTTCGAGAGCTCCACCAACCACGTCGGCTGGGGCATCACGGACGGCAGCGCCGGCCTTCGGGGGCGACTCATCAAGTCCGATGACCTGGCCGAGGTAAAACTCTTCGCTGCCACCTTCCTCAGCGGTGCCGCCAAGGCCCTGACCGAACGCGAGACCACCCTCTTCGGGTCGGTCGATAGCCGCTCGCTCAACAACGCCCCCCTCAAAGGGGCCGAGAACATTCTGGGGGTCTACGCGGGCCGCATCCTGGAGAGCATCCAGCGCGATGGGTTTTATATCCGGGTACCCTCCGGGAAGCAGTTCTACCTCTACGTCCTTCAGGCAATCGACCGCGCCGATGCCGCCCTGTCCTCCGGGCCCTTGCCCGAGGACGCCCTGCCTCCCAGCCCTTCCGGCCCTTCCGGCGCTTCCGGCCCTCCGGTCTCCACCGAACGACCCCCTTGACCCATGACCCGATTTATCCCCCTCCTGGTCCTGTGCACGGTCGGTTGCGCCTCCCGTCAGCCCGTACCAATGACGCTGCGGCTCCACCCCGAACCCGCCGGGGTTCGCTTTCCCGAAGTCCTCCAGACCGACCACCTCGGTCGACAGGTTGATCCAGCTCAACCCGCCATCCTCCACGAGCGCCATCCGATCTTCTGAGTGGAGGCCGAGGCCCGCTGGGACCTGAGGCCCGGCGGCCACGGTGGGAAGCCCTCCGTCTCCCGGGGTACCCCTCCTGATGCCGCCTACAGTCCCGCCCCGTCCGGGGACGCCATCACCGCCGAGTTCCACCGCCAGCAGGCGTTCACCGAAGCCGTCATGTCGCAGGCCGCGCAGCTCGCCAAGTCCTACGACCAGCTCCAGCCCGTCATCACCGACATGGCCCGCGTCGCCCGCGAGCACGCGTTGGCGGGAGCCACCCTCCGTGCACTGGAGGAACGTCAACTCCGGCTGGAGGAGGAGTTGCGTCACCTCACGGCCACTCCCCCGATGCCTTGATCCATTTCCCGGCCCACCAGAGCGGCCGGCCAACACCAAACCGAGGGCCGAAGCCCCCAAACCAAACCCACCATGGAACCTGATGCCCCACCGCGTGTCGCCAAAGTGAAGAACCCAGTCCCCGTCACGGCCGTCCCGGCCAGCGACGGGCCCCCCGCCTACAAGAGCAACCCCGAGGTCGATGCCCGCATCGACACCTACATCAAGGACAACCCCATTCTCCTTCTCCTCCCCGATCACTGCCTGATCGGTTAAGTCCCGGCCACCCGAGGCCGGATTCCCCCGGGCTCCTCGCCCGGCCGCGCTGCGGCTCCCCGCCGCACTAGGCCGCCAGACCCTCCCGGTCCCTCCTCTCCAGAGTTGCCAGACCGTTTCCCGAAAGTCGCTTGAGGCGCCCTAGCGGGTTCCGGCGACTCCGGGCAAGGCACGCCCGTGCCCGGGAAGGGAGCCCTGGGGAGAGGGAAAGACCCTCCCACGTTGTCCGCGATCGACGCCTCCGACTTGCCCCTAGATCCACGCCATTCTCATGCCCCTCCAACTCCCCGCCCGCCGACTTCGACCCTGCAGATCCGCCAACCTCATCGGTCCCGCCATCATCCGCCTCCGCTACCAGCGGGGGTGGACCCAGGACGATCTCGTCGCCCAACTCCACCGGCTCGGCCACTACGCCACCCGCAGCATCATCGCCAACCTCGAGACCGGTCGATCCGCCGCCAACGACACTCTCGTCCACGCCCTTGCCGACGCCTTCGGGGTTCCGGAGAGCGACCTCTTCCCTCCACGTCGACCAGGGCAGGCGCTTTCCTCCCTCAGGCTCGATCCGGTCACCGTCGAGCGCCGACGCCGAGTGGGTCCCCACTGCGGCACGGCCTAGAGGACCTCTCCCGCAGGCCGCGAGTTGGACCGGGGGGGTGGCCATAGCGCCACTGGCGGCACGAAGCGGGCGGTCGCACTGACTTGCCCATCTGGGGGCAGGGGCGTTGGTTTCGCCTGACGACAGGAACTCTGGGTGGGGGCTTTCAATCCAGCGCGGGATCGGACGGAGGACGGCGAGCCCCGCGTGGCGTGCCATGGGCGTGGGGAGCGACGGGAGAGTCGGAGGCTGTCCGGGCTGGGAAAGTGTTCAAGGAGGGCCGCTCTGGTCCGACCGCCTCTGGTTGCTTTCGCCTG
>JBBQML010000868.1:0-2477 GCA_038328885.1 Verrucomicrobiota bacterium
GGTGAGGGGGGACTGCGTGGCTTCACCGTCAACCGGGGAATGCACTGGTCCCCACGCCTCAGCCTGCACGTTCCTGCACGTTCCTTGCATTTTGAGCGCACGACACTCACAACGCACGCATCCCACCCGCCTCGATTCAGCGGACAGAACCGGAGGCGACCGTCCGCCGTGCGCTTCAGCGCAGCCCGGTCGCGGCGCTCCTCGGCCCGCGGCAGTGCGGCAAGACCACGCTCGCGCGCCGACTCGCCCATCTGGCCACTGCCGTCCGTGGGGTGCTGGATGCGGAGGGTTTCCCCGACACCGAAAGCCACCTCAACGAATGGAACTACCTGCCCGCCCCGGGCCTCGTCGTCCTGAACCTCGTCCCCGTCCACCGGTAGGGCGGCGTCCTCCGGTCGCGCCGCTCGGGCGGAACTCGCTCGAACGTCGCGTCACCCTCACTCGGGAACTCTCGCGTTGCGCTGGTCCCACGTGGACCCGGTTGGCCTCTCTGCCCCCGCTGCGGGACACAAAGCGGGTTACAAAACCCGTGACGTGGCCGTCAGGGCTTGCGTAAATCGCGGTGGATCAAGGTTGCGCGCGTGGTGGAACGGCAGACACGCCAGACTTAGGATCTGGTTCCGCAAGGAATGGAGGTTCGAATCCTCTCGCGCGCACTCCCCACCCACAGCCCACAGCCTTCCGAATTGCGGCTATCAGGCCGTTGAAGAAGTCTGGCAGCCGCCCGGGACAACGAAAAAGGATCCCCGAAAGGCCAATGATTGCGCCGTGTCACCACGGCGACTACAAAAGAACCCTGAAAGGCCAGTGATTGCGCCGTGTTACCACGGCGACTACGGGACAAGGGGGCTTTTTGAACAGGGTGCTAAGCGCGTTCCAGGAAGTACTCGATCCCCAGGACCACTCCCTCCCCATGCGGCCGGTGGCTCACGTAGCCGCCCTGACTCCGCACCTTCTCCTGCACGTCGGCGATCGCATTCGCCGGCGCCACCAACCACTTCGCCCGCTGCGCATCCAGCATCGGGAGGTCGTTGTAATGGTCACCGGCCGCCAGGATCTCCGCCGCGGTCAGCTTCAACCGCCGTGCGATTTCCCCCAACGCGGTGCCCTTGTTGTAGTCCGCGTGGGCAAAGCGGATGTAGACGTCGTTCCGCACCACACAGAGGTGCGGAACGGACCTCGCATACTCCTCGAGTTCCCCCTGGATCTGATCCGCAGCCTCCCCCGTCTCGGCGAGAACACAGAGCGGTGAAAACGCATCCTCGTAGAACGTCGCGCGGTGACGCGACCGCAGTTGGTCCGTGAGCCCGGGCATGTGCGGGGCCACCCGCGCAAACAACTCCTGGTGGCTCCGGGCGCAACCGCTGTTCCAGGACTGCATGGGCAGGTACTGGTCGTCCCGCAACACGTAAATCTCCCGCTCCACCAGCACCAAGGCGTCGGGTTTCACGGAAAGCTCGGCCCGCGCCAGGGTCTCGAGCAGGCTGCCCAGGTCGCGCCCCGTGTTGATTACCCACAGGACCCCTCGGCGCTGCAACACCCCTAGCAGGTTCTGCAGCGTCGGCGGCACCGGGGGATCGGCAAACTCGGCGAACAGGGTGCCGTCAAAGTCGGTGGAGATCAGTTTGATCGGCATGGCAGGGCCGGCGATAGGGGCGCGAGGCTAGCGACCCGGGATCGCCACGCCAGCCTTCTTCCTTCGCAAACCGGGGTCGAACCAAGACGGGCACGGGTGAGAATCACCCTGCCCCGTCCCCAGTCCAGTCCCGCACCGGCCGCCCGGGGATGCACTACCCGCAGCCGCAACCACCCCCGGGCTTGCGCACCCCACCAGCTCATGACATAGCCGAGCCGTGGATTTGGCACCGGACAGCCTGCAGGAACGCTACGACGACGCGATGTTCGATTTCACCACCGAGCAGTACGAATCCGCCATCGCCAAGCTGGAGGCCATCCTGGCCGAGGACCCCGGGCACTTCGACGCCCAACTCGCCCTCGGCATGGCCTGGTATCGCCGGGGTGACTTCGCCCGCGCCATCGCCGCCGGCCACGTCGCCGAAAAGCTCCAACCGCACGAGCAACTGGTCCATACGAACCTCTCGCTGTTCTACATGAAGTCCGGCGACAAGAAGACTGCCGAGCACCACGGCCTTCAGGCGCGCATCGCCTCCTGGCGCGGCAATCTGGATCAACCCGCCCCCGACCCGCACCACGGCGCCGAGGACGATCTCAAGATGGCCGAGGCCCCGCCGGCACCCGTCAAGCTGCCCACGAAGTTCCCCGAAATGCCCTGGAAGAAGACACCGCCAGCCCCGGCCGCCAACTCCTCCAACCCAGCCCCCACCCCAATCCCCTTGCCCCCCCCCGCTCCGCGCCATGAGTGAGTTCGTTTCTGTCGCCGATATCGCCAGCCTCCCAACACGCCGCCCGCGTGCATGCCGACGTTGCGGGTGAGATCTTCCAGGCGCTGGCACAGC
>JBBQML010000869.1:0-2474 GCA_038328885.1 Verrucomicrobiota bacterium
AAGGACAATCAACCAAAGCTCTTCAACAAACTCGCGAAACTCTCCCGCTCGGGAGCCTTTTTTCCCTCCGGACATCACTTTGAGTCAGGCCCACGGTCGGCATGAGTCCCGAGTCGTCTTTCCCTTCGCCGTCACTCCGGAGCAGACAGGTTTCCCCTACTCCACCCAAGCGGCTCTCATCGTTCGCATCACCCATCATCTGAAATCCTGCCTGGTCACCGAGGAGATGGAGATCGTTCTCAGCAGTCGACCCAACGAACGCCTCGACGCCGCTCAAATTCAATCCGCGCGGCGTAGTCACTGGAAGATCGAGAGTCTCCACTGCGTCCGCGACGTCTCTTTTGGTGAGGATCTTTCCACCGTCCGCACCGGCCATGCACCTCGCAACCTGGCGAGCTTGCGCAACTTGATCGTCGGCCTTTGTGGCCTGGATGGCGCCCGCCGAGGCAAGCGCGCTTCCTTCCTGCCGTGCTTCCGCCGCCGCGCACAGAACCATCGATGCTCAGCCATCGCCCTAATCGTGAGTCCCCTGATCGAGGGCGGCTGATTTTTCGGGCTCTGTAGCAGAATTTGTGGGTGAGAACGGGGGTGTTTGACCTGTTCAAGCGGTGCTGGACCTGAGGCGGATCGGAGAGATCCCAGCAGGGTCGCGCACGGTGCGCCTATTCTGAGCGGGCGGGGCGAGTTCGCTACGCAGTGGCGGCCGGCGGCGACGCGAGCTTGGGCTCGAAAGCCCGTCGCCGCCGCTCGCCCGCCCGCTCAGAATCGACGGCGCGGTCGGCGTAGGGCCGATCCGGGAGGAGACGAGGACGCCCCAGGGGCGAACGAAAAGATGGCTGGCTTCCGGTCGTCCGATTGGGTGTCCAATCGGTTGGACAATTGAACCAAGAAGGCCAGCCATCCAACTCCAAGTTAAGACCCTCCTGAACCTGATTCAACATTTTGCGGGTTTCGTTTATCGCGATATCCGACTCGTCGAACGCGGGCAGCAGCCCTGTATCGAGGTCCGGATCGAGCCGCACGCCGGGATCCCGGCCAAGTGCTCGATCTGTCTGCTGCCCCGACCGAGCTATGATCGATTGCCGGAGCGCCGGTGGAAGTTCGTGGCGCCGTGGGCCGTCGCCACCGATTTCTTGTTCGCTCCGCGAAGGGTCGACTGTCCCAAGGATGGCAAGGTCGTGGAGCACCTCCCGTGGAGCCACGGCAAGAGCCCGGTGAGCAAGCCCATGATGGCGTTTCTGGCGACGTGGGGTCGGCGCCTTTCGTGGCGAGAGACCTCGCGCATCTTCCGCACCAGCTGGGAAGCGGTGTACCGCTCGGTCGAATGGTTCGTCGAGTGGGGCCTCGCGCACCGCGAACTCGCTGGCGTGGAGGCTATAGGGATCGACGAGATCCACTGGGGCAAGGGCAAGCGATCGTCCAACTTCCTGACCCTCATCTATCAGATCGACGAAGGCCGCCGCCGCTTGCTCTGGGTCGGGAAGAAGCGAACCAAGGCAACCCTGCGTCAGGGGTTGACCACGCTCGGGCCGGAGTTCGTCGCCGGCCTGCGCTTCGTGTGCAGCGACATGTGGAAGGCCTACCTGACGGTCATCGCCTCGATGGCCGGCCACGCGCTGCATGTCGTCGATCGCTTCCACGTGATGATGAACCTCAACCAAGCGGTGGACGAGGTGCGCCGGGCCGAGAGCACCCGCTTGCGCGGCGAACCGATGGCCGCCCGGTTGAAGAAGATGCGCTGGAAACTCCTGCGTCGTGGAAGCCGGGTGCGGGGAAAGGCCAGGGCTAAGCTGGCGGCCTTGGTGGCGAGCAAACTGGCGACCGGACGGGCGTGGAGCCTGAAGGAGGCGTTCCAGCATTTCTGGAGCTACCGCTCCGTCCACTGGGCGGGCGGCTTCCTCGACTACTGGTGCCAGCGGGCGATGCGCAGCCGCTTGGAACCGATGAAGAGAATCGCCCGCATGCTGCGGTCGCACGAGAAGCTCCTGCTCAATTGGTTCAGAGCTCGGGGTGAAATCTCCAGCGGCGCCGTCGAGGGCATGAACAACAAGATCCGAGTGGTTACCAGAAGATCGTATGGCTTTCGGACCTACAAAGGCATGGAAATGGCCCTGTATCACAATCTTGGTCGATTACCTGAGCCTCCGGTTACCCACAGATTCTGCTGACGAGGCAACAATGTACAGCTCCCACTGCGCCGCGTGGGCGTGAAATGGAAAATTAGTTGCACCGGGCGGCAGTCTGGAAAGCTCCACATCGAAAGGGTGTCCGCCGCCAGCAATTCCTGCCCCTTGAGGTGCCCCGAGCGCCTCTGAAATGTGGCGGCGAAAGATATGAAAGCGACCGCCGGGCGAACGTTGCTCGACCCGAACGGTGTCCGGAGCGTTTCAGAGATAGCCGCTCAGCATGGCCGCAAAGCTGGGTAGGACCGCCCGATAGCACCTTCTGGCAAGAATTCCATTTCGCAGAGTTCG
>JBBQML010000870.1:0-2471 GCA_038328885.1 Verrucomicrobiota bacterium
AGCGCCGTGTGACCACGGCGGCTACGAGACAAGGCCCTTCCGCTGCAACCAGCGTCGTCAGCTCACGGCCACCAGGATCACCACGCCCAGCACGACCCGGTACACGCCGAAGACGTTGAAGGTGTTGTGCTGCACGAACCGCAGCAGCCATTTCACGGAGACGAAAGCGGTCACCGCGGCCACCAGGGAGCCCAGCGCCAGCATTCCCCAGTCGATGGACCATGTCGGCGGGTCCTTGGTCAGGTCGTAGCCTTCCTTCAAGGCGGCCGCGAGCAGTGTCGGGATGCCCACCAGGAAGGAGAACTCCGCGGCCTGGGGCCTGGCCAGGCCCAGGGCCAGGGCGATCAGAATGGTGGCACCCGACCGGGAGAACCCGGGGAACACCGCTGCCAGGATCTGCGCCGCTCCCATCGCCAGCGCCATCATCCAGGTCACCTCCGTGGCGGTCGGCCGCGACTTCAGCCAACGTTCCACGAGGAGGAACAACAGGCCTCCCACGAGGATAGCCAAGGCCACGGGAGTGACCGTCTCGGGCAACCGGAACCCCAGCTTCTTGATCACCAGGCCACCCACGCCCGTGACGAAGAAGGCCAACCCGAGTTTGAGGATATACGCGCGCGCCTCGGGTTGGCGCCAGTCGCGTGCCAGCCCCATCAGCCGCCCCCAGAACAAGGCCAGCACCGCCGCCACCGCACCCGGCTGAATCGCCACGGTGAAGAAGTCCGATCGGATGAACTCCGACCGGATCGGGAGCCAGTGCTCGGCGAGGAGCAGATGACCCGTCGACGAGATCGGCAAGAACTCGGTGACGCCCTCGATGATCCCCAGGATGACGACCGCCAGCCAGTCAGGCATGCGCGAGTTCGGCGGATTGCCGACCCCAACTCAAGCCGGATGTTTACGCTGCCTCAACAGCTCGTGGGAACCTCCTGCAACACCTCCACACAGTGGGGAATCGCCCCCACCACGAAACCCAGGCACTCCACCGCCCCCGACGGTTTTCCGGGCAGGCAGAGCACCAGGGCGCGGTCCACCACCACGGCCAGGTTGCGCGAGAGGATCGCATTGCGCGTGATCTTGAGGGATTCCAGGCGCATCACCTCCCCGAAACCGGGAAGCTCGCGAAGCGCGATCTCGCGCACCGCCTCGGGGGTCACGTCCCGCGCGGCCACGCCGGTGCCACCCGTGGTGAGGACCAGTTGACACCCATGGGCGATCAACTCGCGGATCGCCCGCTGGATGTCCCGTCGCTCATCGGGGACCAGTTTCTCACCAAGGACCCGCCACCCGTACCCAGTCGCCGCGGTGCGCAGTGCCGGCCCTCCCAGGTCGTCGTACAATCCCTGGGAGGCACGGTCCGAGATTGAGAGGATGCCGACGTCCAGTTGCATGGAGGCAGCATGGGCCGGGAGCGGCCGGGGAGGAAAGCCGCGGCTGCCGGGGGATCCATTCCCTTGAAGGCACTGGTCCTCCCGCGGCGGGCGGAACAAACTGGGCACGGATGAAACTGCTGTTCTCCGAGATTGCTCCGGACTACGCGCGCTACCTGTAGCCCTACGTGATCTGGGGCATGCCTGGTCCGGGCTCGATGGCGGCGGCCATTGGCGATCCCACCGATCCGACCTAGGATGGCCGGACCGATGACCGAGGCGGCGCCCGATCTACTCACCACGCTCCTGCGGGATGTTTCGCGGTCGTTCTACCTGACCCTGCGCTTGCTGCCTGCCCCGGTGCGCCCCCAGATCGGATTGGCGTACCTCCTGGCCCGGGCTGCGGACACCGTCGCCGATACGGGAGTTCTGCCGGTGGGGGAGCGGTTGGCCGCGCTCGACGCCCTGCGCGGCAGGATCCTCGGGGAGCGCTCCACCCCCGTGGATTTTCAGGCCCTGGTGGACACCCAGTCGCTCCCGGCCGAGCGGGAATTGCTCCGGCGCATCGAGGAAGCGATCGGTGTGCTCCGCGGGTTCGCCTGCTTCGACCGCTGTTGTGTACGCACCGTGATCCAGACGATCGTCGGCGGTCAGGAACTGGATCTCCAGCGCTTCAGCGGCGCGTCCGAACACCGGATCGTCGCCCTGGCCAACGCGGAGGAATTGGACGACTACACGTTTCGCGTCGCTGGTTGCGTCGGGGAGTTCTGGACGCGGGTATGCCGCTCCCACCTTTATCCCGACGTTCCGCTGGAAGTCGCGGAGTACCTGGAGGACGCCATCCGCTTTGGCAAGGGGCTGCAGTTGGTGAACATCCTGCGCGATCTGCCGCGCGACCTGCGGCAGGGCCGCTGCTACGTGCCGTCGGAGGCTCTGGCGGAAGGCGACCTCGAGCCCGCGCATCTGCTCGATCTTGAAAACATGGAGCGCTTCCGCCCGGTCTATCGCGAGCATCTGGCCCTCGCGGCGGCCCACCTCACGGCCGGCTGGCGCTACACCTGTGCCACTCCGCGCCAGTGCCTCCGGGTCCGGCTCGCCTGC
>JBBQML010000871.1:0-2471 GCA_038328885.1 Verrucomicrobiota bacterium
GGCGTCGGTTGACCTGGCGGATGCGCCGGCCGCGACGGTGTAGATCCCGGCGTCGTCACGGGTGCCGGTGCAGAGCACCCGGTTGCCGGTGGCGAGGACGACCCCGTCGAGGGTGTCGCCGTGCTTCAGGGTGAGCGGATCAGTGCCCCCAGCCGTGCAGGCGACGCGGCAGGCGGTCCAGGCCTGGCCGGGGACCACCACCGGGGCCGCAGGGGTGTTGTCGAAGTCAGCCATGGGGTTTTGCGGTTACTCGAAGGTGATCGTGTTCAGCGTGCTGTGGAGGACAGCCGCCTCGAACTCGACCTGGACGATGTTCTTGGCGCTCCAGGGGTCGGCGGCCTTCACCTTCAACGACACCCAGTAGTCGCCCGTCACCCGGCGGTTGGCCCCGGCATAGGCCTCGATCTTCAGCCAGCCCTTCACCTCTGGTTCGCCCTCCAGCGGGTTCCCCTGGTTGCTGGCGCCGGTGAGGCCAAGCGTGCTGAACAGAAGTTGATGGACTAGCGGGGTGATGTCCTGCGTTTTCCAACTCATGTTGAGCTTCTTGCTCAGCACGATGCGGTCGACCAGGACGAGGGTCCCGGGGCGTCCGGCCATCTTGTCGAAGGTCTCCGATTCGGGTGCGTTCTTAAACTCCTCGATGTCGCCGAGGGTTCCCGCCACCCACGAGGCATCAGCGGCGCCGGGCTTCGCCGTCGCACTGGCCGTGCCTGCGCCCGGCACAGTGAACGCAGTGCCCATGGCAACAAAGAAGGCGTGGGTGAACAGCTTGGTGGTCTCGGTCGCGATGGGCATGACGTGGTCGGGGTGACGTTCCACCCCAGCCGGAACGTCAACTGCGTGGCGCTCAAACCGGCAGGATGGAGAGGTCGAGGGCGAGGAGGACGACGATGCGCTGGACGCCGTTCTGGTTCCCGAAGTTGTGGAATGGGGGATCGTCGCTTCTCAACACGGTCCCCGGCTCGCCCGATCGCTTCGCCCCGACCAGCGCCTCCCGAACGAGCCGTAACGCTTTCTCGGCCGAAATGCCCAGGCCGCCGCCTCCACCTCTGGAGACGGCGACGTTCTCCTCGATCACCACCGCCAGGTTCAGCGATTCGATCGCGGCGCCGTTGGGGTGCCCGTCGATCAGACCGCCGCTTTCGACCTGCCAGACCACCAGCACGAGCCCGCTTCTCCGCAGGGCATCCTCGCGGCCCGGGGTTTTCGGATAGGTGCCGTCGTCGACGAGGATCGTCACGCCCTCCAGGTCCTCAGAATCCGCCAGCAAGCCCGCCAGCCACGGTTGAACGTCTTCGATGTTCATGGTTAACGGGTCGCCCGGGCGGCACGTTCCAGTCGCTTCTCGATGTCGGCCACGATGGCGCGGGCCCTGGCGTTGATCGCTCCGCTGACGATCCGTTCGTCGTCTCCGTGGCTGGCCCACTCGGAGCGGTTCTCGGCCACGATGCTCGGCGCCGTGGAAGAGTTCAGGTGATCGACGACACTGCCCATTCGTGCCCAGCGCCCGATCCACTCCGATGGCTTGCCGCCAACGGCCCTGTACGCCGCCACCCAGCCGCCTTTCGCCCGGCCGACATTCCATTGCTTGTGCTGGATGTGGGCTTTGATCTCGAGAGTGTCGGGACTGGAGATGCCCTGCTGCCGGCGCACCCGGCCGTGTACCCGGACCCGTTCGTGCAAGTCGGGGGTGAAGGGCAGCACCCGCCCGGCAAGGATTTTGCCCAAGGCCTCGTACTTCCGGCCCGTGATCAGGGCTCGGATGGGCGGCTTGAACTTCGAAGCCTTGATCGGCTGGACCGCCCGCAGGATCTCCCGCTCGACGCGGGCCCGGCCCTCGGCCCGGGTCTTGGGCGGGGTCCGGTCGATGATGAACTTGAACAGGAGCCGGGATTGCGTCCGCAGCACGACCGGCAGCTCGCCCCCGATGCGCTTCACGAACTGCCGGACGGCATCGTTGAAGTGCTCCGTGTCCGCTTGGATCGTGATCGTCACGGTTCGCTGTACGTCGCCGCCTCGCAGGTAAACACCACCACGACGTTCGCCGGGTTGTCCTCGACGAGGATCACCCGGTAAACGAAGGCGGCGTCGGAGTCGCGCAGAACGCTGCCCATCCCGATGGTGGTCTCCGCCAGGTGATCGCGCAGGACGTGCATGCGGACGGCGGTGGCGGTCTCGCGGGCGACCGCAAACTCGCCCCCGCCGCTTTCGACGGGCTCCAGGATCACCAGCAGGCCGGCCAGGACATCGTAAGGTGGGGCATAGACCCGGACGCCACGCACGGAGAGGGACGCGGTGAACCCGGCGGTACGCGCCTGCTGCGCGGGGTTCATGGGTTCTAACGACGCTTGCGACCCTTGGGAGTCAGGTCGAAGTCCTCCCGCGCATCGTCCGGCTCGGGCGGAGGTTCGGGCGGAGGTTCGGGCCCCACCGTGGCGGGGGTGGGGGCTGGGGCGGGCGCAGGGGCACTG
>JBBQML010000872.1:0-2455 GCA_038328885.1 Verrucomicrobiota bacterium
CCCGTCACTACAATGGCTGGGTGGGCGGGAACCCCCAGGGGTTCACCACCAACCGCACCTTCCACGGCTGGATCGACGGCGGCTTCCTCGCCCAGGTCGGTGTGCCCCGCGTCGATCAACTGCAATCGCGCCTGCGCCCGGCCACCCCACTCTGGACCGCCTCCCGCGGCACGAACTCGCCGGTGTTCGCGCGGATCGTCGAGTACCTCCGTGAGCAGCACCGGCAGGTCGTCCCACTCTACCAGCTCGAAAAGGCAGGGAAACTGGCCGACGACCCCACTACCTCGCGCGAGGGCCAGGCGTTCCTGTACGAACGTCTGGTGAGCGGGGCCCAGATGCTCGCCGACCTCTGGCAGACCGCCTTCGAACAGGCCGGACCGGACCGCTTCCTCGAGGCCCAACTCGCCCGCCGCCAGCAAGAGGGCAATAGGGTCAAACGCTGATACGACCAGACCCGTCCCCGGGTCAACGCCAGCCTGCCTCCCGAAACCTGGCAAACCTACGACGTCACCTTCCGCGCCCCCCGCTTGAACGCCGACGGTTCCCTTCAGGAACAGGCCCGCATCACCGTCGAACTGAATGGCGTCCGCGTGCAGGACAACGTCCCGATCGAGGGCGATTGACACGCCCGGAGGCTTCCCGAACGTAATCCTCGGGCCGGCTCGGCATCCCCCGCCCGTCGCCGCGGGCTTGCGGCCTTCCGTTCCGAAACCGGGTCCGCCCCTGCAGGCGAAGGCCAAGGTGCGAGGGGCGGATTCAGGCCGGGCCTGGAAGAGAGAACATGACTGCCTCCACCGTCCACCGACTCGGCCCCATCCGGATCCTCGCCACGCTCACCGCCCTGTTAAGCCTTCTGGGCTCCGTCGGGCCGCCCCTACCGGGCGAGCCCGACCGTAAAGTCCCATCCCGGCGCCCGCACCGCACCCAACGTCCTGCTGAACGACTACTCCGACAGCGAGATCTACTCCAGCCACGGGATCCCCATGGTGATCTGGTTCGAGGAACCGTTGAACTGGGTCAGCTTGTGGCTGGGCTCGGTGGCACGGGGCGATGTCGTGTGCGGGCGGTCAGTGACCGCCGACGTCCTCGCCTTTGACTGCCGGGGCAACCTGCTCGGCCTGACCAACGTCACGGTGAGCGCCGACTTCAACACGCCGGTGAGACTCGACGACGCCGGGGGCCGGATCCAACAGGTCGTGATCGACTACGGCGCCAGCGCGTGTCCCGAGGCCATCGACGACCTGGCGTTTCAGCCGGGCACCGCGAGTTGCCTGGACACCACCCCCCCGGTGGTGAAGATCACTTCGCACCCCGCGTTCGCCGTCGTGAACGCCCCGCAGGACCTCCTCGAAGGCACCGTGGACGAACCCGGGATCCTGGCCTCGCTGCGACTGGACGGCACGCCACCGTGACCACGCAGTGGGGCACGACCTATTCCCCGTTTGTGAGCGCCTTCGAGACACCGAGTCACATGGCCGCCATCCATTTCTGGGTCGACCGCCGGCACCTGGATCCGCCCGGCGACTACCGCTTCGAATTCCAGCCGTACGTGGGGCTGAAGAAAGCGGGCGGGCCCCTGGTCGCAGGGTGTGCCGGAGGCTATTTCTCATTCCTCGACACGAAACCGGTGCGGTACCTGGTGGTGCCGCTGGAAGCGGGGGTCACCTCGCCGTCCCTCCTCGGAACCTCGTACACCAAGAACCAATTCATCCTCCTCGACAGCATCCAGCGCGCCTTTCCCGTCCGGGATGGCTTCAGTCCGATGGCCTGGAGCCAGGCTTCAGGCCTGAAGTACGCCGAGGCGTCGCCGCTCCGCCTCTGTGACGGGACGGCCGCGATGGCGCAGGCAAACGAGTACTGCCAGGGCACCGGCTTCCGTCGGGCCTTCATCGACAAGTCCGGGACGCTCAGCCGCGCCGATGCGGTCGCCCACACGGTCGACACCAACTACGCCAACATCTGCGGCGGCAAGACGGACCGAAACCTGGGCGGCACCATCGTCGGCACCCAAGTCCTGACCCATTCATTCAACACCGGTCTCGGACTCTTCCGCCCGGGCGCGCACCCCGGCCGGGCAGGTGCCAAACATGCCATCCCCCTCGACACCGACCACGACGGCGATGTCGACCCCTCGGACCTGGCGCATTTCATCGCCGAATTCTGGGATGCGAACGCCCAACCCGCCCCGCGCTGGGAGACCGACCTGGCCCGCTACAACGCCGGCGAGGTGTTCCGCTTCTTCCAGGACCTGGACTGTGACAACTGCAACGACGCGGCGGTTCTCCAGTGGACTCCGGCGGGCGGGGCCGTGTTCCAGGAACCGCAGGCGGACACCCGACACCTGTTCGAGAACTGGAAGCGCGCCTTGTTCTGGGAGCCGGTGAAGGCGGCCTGGGAGGCCCACAACAACGCCCTGCCGGGAACCGCCCGCGACGTCGACCAAGCCTCCCTCTGG
>JBBQML010000873.1:0-2450 GCA_038328885.1 Verrucomicrobiota bacterium
CCTCGAGCGGTGCGGTGCTGGATCGGCGCCGGGTCGACTCCTTCTCCGACGGGGTCTACCTGTCCTGGCGGGTTGCGGGTCCGGCACGCCTGAGCATCCAGGCGGATGGCGCGGGTACGGCGGTGGTCGCAGGGGTGTTCCTCGACCGGCATCCGCCCGGCACCGGGGCCGTCCGGATCGCCGAACCCGCCAACGGCACACGGCTCACCGCGCCGGGCGTTCTTCACCTGCGGGCCGAACCGGATGACCCGGCCCATCCGCCGAGCCGGGTCCAGTTCTGGATCGACGGCCAGCCCATCGGAACCGCGATCGGCCCCGACTGGAACGTGACCTGGGCGAACCCGACGGGCGGGGAGCACACCGTGGTTGCTCGCGCCTGGGATGACCATGGCGTCCCCACGGACTCGCCTCCGATCCAAGTCAGCGTGGATCTCCCGCCGGCGACCGCGGTGTTCGTCGGCACCTCCGGTGCCGTGCAGGGCGATTGGCCGCGCCAATTGGGCTCCGCCGGATCCCTCATCGCCCCCGACCAGGGGGGATCCCAGCCCGAAGTGCGGCTCGGCCTCCAAGCCGGGCGCCACTACCGTTGGGAGCCCTTCCCGAGTTGCGACCCCCGAGCCCCACGCCTCTCCGCCCACCAACTCGGCGACGCCTCGTGCTGGACCGCGTCGGATGCGGTTCTCCTGCAGGCCGACCTCCTCGATGGGCGCCCCTACCTGCTCACCGTGTATCTCGTCGACTGGGACACGAACCTGCGACGCCAACGGGTCGAAATTCTTGATCGGACCACCGGCAACACCCTCGACCTCCACGAGGTCGAGGCCTCGTTCGACGGGGTCCACGTGAGCTTCATCGTCCGCGGCGCGGTGCAGGTGCGGGTCAGGTCCTCGGCGGTCAATGCCGTGGTGAGTGGAGTGTTCCTGGACCCGGTTGCCACGGAGGGGGGGATGACACCGGCCTTTTCCTCGATTCGCTTCACCGGGGCGGGGCTCGAGTTGGGATGGCGATCCGTCCCGGGCGCGATCTATCGGGTGAAGGTCACGGAGGCGTTCGGTGCCCCGTGGCTGGTCTTCCCGCGGATTGTGACTTCGTCGGACGGCGACTTCCGTTTCGTGGACCCGCGTTCGCCGGCGCCTACCGGAACGCGGTTCTATCAACTGGAGCTCCTCTCCAGCGGAGACGGTCCGCTTCGTCCGGTCGGTCCCTGAGGTGGCGCGGCGGATGCGGGCAGGGTCGGCTGGCTACGGCGACCGGTAGGTCACCGCACCGCCGAGGGTGACTCGCGCGGCCTTCGACCGCGGGTCGTGATCCGGACGCGTCACCAGCTTCACGGTGTGCCGTCCGGATTTGAGCCCGTAGGTGTGCCAAAGGCAGTTGTCGTGTGTCCGCTCCACGATATACGCCTCCGCGACCCCGACCTTGCGGCCATCGAGGTACACATCCGCCCGGCCGCCCGCCTGGTCCAGGGTCCCCAGGAGTGCCACTCCGACGCCGTCGAACGTAAGGGTCGCCTCATCCGCGGCGGTGGTGGAAGTGCTGCCCTGGCCCTCCCTCTTCCAGGCTCCCTGCCAGGTCCAGGCCCCGTCGCCGAGAGCGATTCGGCGGTCGGGAACCCCCGGGCTCCACTGCTCGAGCTTCGGCGCCTTCGGGGCCTGGAAGGGGATGGTGACTCCGCTCTCGGTAACCCTGCCGCCCGCTTGGCGGATGACCGCGAGCGCCCGCTCTTCGGTCGACCGGACGATGTCGTTGAAGGAGTAGTCCGTGAAGGCAAACTTCTTGTCGGCCAGCGCCGGAATGCCGCTCTTGTAGAGGTCAGGGATGCGGTCGTAGCCGAGCATGACGCCCAAAATGCCGGCCGCGCTGGACGGGTTGCAGTCGGAGTCCTGCCCGCACCGCGTCGAGATCTCCATCGTCTTCAGCCAGTCGCCTCCCCCGAAGAGCAGGCCGAAGGCGATATAGGCGCCGTTCAACTTGGCATCGATGTTGAACGGGCTGTTCACCCCGTCCGGGCAGGGATCATTCCGGTCCCACTTGTCCTGGATGGACTGCCAGACCTGGCGCCAGTCGGCGGGCTGCCGGGCGGAAAGATCCAACAGGTCCCGGACCAGCAGGCCGTACTCGCTGCGGGGAGGGATGCAGGCCAGACCGGCTTCCACGACCTTGCGGGGATCGGGTTCGAAGAAGGCGGCGGCGTACATGCCGCAGACGAACATGCCTCCGTACACGCCGTCCCCGTAGTTCATCACCCGGCCGACGCGGTCGCACAGTCGGTTGGAAACCCGGGGCAATCCCGGGGCCATCAGCCCGATGAAGTCGGCCTCGATCTGGAAGTCGATGTCGTTGGCGTGGAAATTGTACTTCGGATGCCCCGACCATGGCGGCCGGAGGCCGCGGGCGAGGTTGCGGCGGGCGGCGGCGTTGGCGTGCCAGAGATCGTATTTCGAATCGCG
>JBBQML010000874.1:0-2446 GCA_038328885.1 Verrucomicrobiota bacterium
TTGGGCCATCCGCGTCGCTTCCTTGGCCAGTTGTCGACGCTCCCAGGCCGGGTCCTCCACGTCCCGCTGCCGGCGCCACGACGCGGACTCCATGGTGCCGTCGGGCGCGTAACCTTCGGCGCGTTCCGCCAGGTGGTCCGCCACGGTCTTGATGGAGTACTCGAGCGCCTTGAGGCTCGCCAGGTAACCCCCGAGCGCCCGCAACGTCAGCGGCGCGAAGACCGCCGAGGGCGGTTGATCGGACTCGGGTCCCAACAGGTAGGGATCGAGGTTGAGCACCACGAGTTTCTGGTGGCGCAGATGGCGTTCGAGGAACAGACGGACCTCGACGAGGGTCGCACCTTCGAAGGCGCCATTGAAGAACCGCGGGCTCTCGATCCGGGACACGGGCACCCCGATTGTCCGGCTGTTGCCCACCAGCAGCGCCTCGTGCGGGAACCGTTCCACCTGGGTCCCGTGCAACTCGCGCGAAGCCGTGATGAAGACGCCCAACCGGTTCAATCCGAAGCGGCCCCACGGGTCCACGGCCAGGTTGAAGGCCACCACGGCGAACACGGTGCCGAAGGCCACCGCCAGGACGCGGCGCACGAAACGGGCAGGGTCGGACGGTGGTGAGGAGTCCATGCGTCTCAAAACTGCCAGTAGAGGAACTCACTCACTTCCGAGAGACTGAGCAGACACGCGGTGAGCAGAAGCCCGAGCCCCCACGCCCAGGCCGGACAGGGCCGCCAGCGAAACGCCCCCCACCAGGCCGGCTCAGCCCCCTCGCCGCCGCCCGGCGGCACGAGTTGCCGGGAGTTGGGCAGGCACCGAACCGCGAATCCCAGCAGGACCACGAGGATCCAGTATCGCGGCTTCACCAGTGAAGTCGCCCCGGTCCCTGAACCGAGTTCCATCAGTTCCGCGTAGTAGCGACCTGCCGACGCCAGGCCGTCCGAGCGGAAGAGGACCCAGGCGAGCGTGACGAACGTGAAAGTCGTCAGCCACCCGAACCCCTGGCGCCAGCGGGTCGCCGCATCCGGTTCCGGCGCGGCCCGCACCCACTGGCCCGCGGCGAGCACCAATCCGTGCGCCGCGCCCCACACGACGAAGGTCCAGTTCGCCCCGTGCCACAGCCCGGCGAGGGTCATCACGACCATGAGATTGCAGAGGGTCCGGGGCCGCCCCCGCCGGTTGCCCCCGAGCGGGATGTACAGGTAGTCACGGATGAAGTTCGAGAGCGTGATGTGCCAGCGCCGCCAGAAATCGGCCAGGGATACCGCGGCGTAGGGCGAGTTGAAATTGAACGGCAGCCGGACACCGAACATCCGGCCGAGCCCGACCGCCATGTCCGAGTAGCCCGAGAAGTCGAAGTAGATCTGGAAGGTGTAGGCCAGCAACCCCAGCCAGGCATCGCCGCAGGTCACGTCCGCACCCAGCCCCACCGCCCCGAACACCTTGCCGGCCGGGCCCGCCAGCCGATCGGCGATGAGTACCTTCTTCGCCAGTCCCAGGGTGAAGAGGGTCAGTCCCTCCGCGAATCCCGCCGCCGTGCCCGCCGGCTGGTTCGTGGCCTTGAACTGGGGGAGAAGGTCGGCGTGATGCACGATCGGCCCCGCAATCAACTGCGGGAAGAAGGTCACAAAGAGCGAGTAGTCGACGAACCGGTACTCGCGAGTCAGCCCACGATACGCGTCCACGAGGTAGCCGATCTGCTGGAACGTGTAGAAGGAGATCCCCAGGGGGAGCACGATCGGCGCCAAGGTCCACTCGGTCCCCAGCAACCACCCCGCGTTCGCGGCAAAGAACCCGGCGTACTTGAACCAGCCAAGCAATCCGAGATTCCCCGCCACCCCCATCCCGAGCAGGAGTCTTCGCCACCGCGCCGACAGCATCTCCCGCCCCAGGAGGCGCCCGGTCAGAAAGTTGAATCCCAACGATCCTCCCAGCACGCCCAACAGCCACGGACCGCCGAAGCCGTAGAACACCAGCGAAGCCGCCAGCAGGCACCGCCGGCCTGCCCCGGCCCCCGCCCGGCCCGCCACCCAGTGCCAGCAGATCCACGTGAGGGGCAGGAAGACAAAGATGAACTCGTACGAGTTGAAAAGCACCAGTGGAGGCGGCGGTGTCCCTGGAATGGCCCGTGGCACCCTCCCCACCCGGGAATACCACGGATCATTCCGAACCGTCGGCCGGCGAAACTGAACCGCCCGCCACGAGAGAGTCAACGCCCGCGAGGGCTCGATCGCCGCCTCACGGCTTCACGAGTTTGCTCTTCACCCGCAGGCCGCCGCGGATACGCTCCGCGCCCGGCGTGGAACATGGAGCACTCACCGATATCGCGATCTGTATCGTCGTCGCCTGGCTCTTCGGTGTTGTGGCGCAGGTCCTCCGCCAACCCGTGCTGCTCGCGTACCTGCTCGCGGGCTACGTGGTCGGCCCGTCCGGCGCCGGGTGGGTCAGCAAC
>JBBQML010000875.1:0-2444 GCA_038328885.1 Verrucomicrobiota bacterium
AGCGTTCGCCAGGGGGCGTCGGCGGATCCGGCGGCCTGGTCGCTGCCCACGGGGCTGACGTGACGCACGACGGCAGCCGTCGCCGGAAGGCTGGCGGCGGTCAGGGCGAGCGCGAGGCAGGCGAGGGTTGGAGGGTTATGAAGTGAGGCGAGCGGTGGGTTGGTGGGGAGTTCGGCTTCACGGCAAGGCGGGGGCGCAGGCGTTGCGCTGGCTGGGTTGCGGTTGCGGTTGCGGTTGCGTGGATTCGAGGCCACGCAGGCGTCGGGGCCAAGCCTGATGACGCCAAACCGGTCAGGCGCCGCGCTCGCCGAAGAGCTGCCGGATGATGTCCTCGACCGGCACTTCCACGATGTCGATGTCCTTGACGGGCAGTTCATCGAGCAGGGCCTTGCAGGTGGCGATGACGCGGTCGCGCTTCACCTTGAGCCGGACCGAATCGGGTCCCTGCTCGACCACCTCGCCGTAGCGCGCGAGGTGCTCGGCCGGGCAGGGGGCGGCGCGCTCGCTGTGGATTGTGATGAGCTTGTGGTCGGCAAAGCGGTCGATGATCTCGGCGAGCCGGCCATCGAAGAAGATCTGGCCGCGATCGATGACGACCACCCGGTCGCAGAGTTCCTCGATGTCGGCCATGTAGTGGCTGGTGAGGAGGATGGTGGTGCGACGGGTGGTGTTGTGGCGGCGGAGGAACTCCCGGACCTTTTTTTGCGAAACGACGTCGAGTCCGATCGTGGGTTCGTCAAGGAACAGGACGCGGGGCCCGTGGAGCAGGGCGGCGATGAGCTCCATCTTCATCCGCTCGCCCAACGAGAGTTCGCGCACCATGACGTTCAGCTTGGGGCGGACGTCGAGGAGGTCGGCGAGTTCCTCGACGGTGCGGGTGGCAGCGGCGGCGGGCAGGTCGTAGATGCGGGCGTTGAGGGCGAGCGACTCGCTGGCCGGGAGGTCCCACCAGAGCTGGTTCTTCTGGCCGAGCAGGAGGGCGAACTGGCGCCGGTAGCCATCCGCCCGTTCCCAGGGCACGTAACCCAGCACCCGGGCCTCGCCGGAGGTGGGGACGAGGAGTCCGGAGAGCATCTTGAGGGTGGTGGTCTTGCCCGCGCCGTTGGGCCCCAGGAAACCGACGAACTCACCCTCACGGACCTCGAAGGTGACGTCGCGGACCGCGTTCACCGCCTCGTAGTCGCGATGGAAGAGGGCACGAAGGGCGCCTCGAATGCCCGGGGCTTTCTTGAAGGTGCGGAACGTCTTGCCGAGTCCGCGGACTTGGATGACCGGAGCCTCGGCCATGGGCGGGGTTGGTCCGGGGGGCGGCTAGCCGCGGAGCTCGCGGTCGAGCTGGTGTACCGCCTTGCGGGCGTTGGTGTCGGTCTCCATGCGGTCCGTCACGGCCCGGCACGCGTGGAGCACCGTGCCGTGATCGCGTCCGCCGAACGCTTCGCCGATGGTGCTGAGCGAGGATTCGGTGAGGGTACGGGCGAGGTACATGGCCACCTGGCGCGGGAACGCGATGCTGTCCGGTCGGCGGCGGCCGAGGATGTCGGCGACGCGGAGGTCGTAGTGGTCGGCCACGCGCTTGATGATGATCTCCATCGTCAGCGTGGCGCGGCCTTCCTCGCTGAGGACATCCCGGAGGAGTTCGCGGGCGCGGTCGACGGTGATGACATGGCCGGTCAACCGCGAGTAGCTGGCCACGCGGGTGAGGGCACCCTCGAGGCGGCGCACGTTGGTGCGGATGCGTTCCGCGAGGAACTGGGCGATGTCGGGGGCCAGCACGCAGCGGATTTGTTCGGCTTTCTTGCGGAGGATGGCCAACCGGGTTTCGACGTCGGGCGGTTGGATATCCGCGACGAGGCCCCATTCGAAGCGGGAGACGAGTCGGGCTTCGAGGCCCTGGATCTCGCTGGCGGGCCGGTCGCACGTCAGGACGATCTGCCGTCGGCTTTCATGGATGGCGTTGAAGGTGTGGAAGAACTCCTCCTGGATCCGCTCCTTGCCGGCGAGGAACTGGATATCGTCGATCAAGAGCACATCCGTCTCGCGGAACTTCTTGCGGAACCGCATCAGCCGGCTGTTCTGGAGGGCGTCGATGAACTCGTTGGTGAATCTCTCGGTGGACACGTAGGCCACGCGGGCGGTTTTGCGCTGGCTGGAGACGTGCTGGCCGATGGCGTGGAGCAGGTGGGTCTTGCCAAGGCCGACGCCGCCGATGAGGAAGAGCGGGTTGTAGGACTTGCCGGGCTGCTGGGCGACGGCCACGGCGGCGGCGTGGGCGAACGTGTTGTTCCCGGCGACGAACGACTCGAAGGTGTTCTTTGGGTCGAAGATGCCGGGTTCGGCCGCGGGTGCGGCGGGGGCGGCTGGGGGCGGGGCCCCGGCCCCGGCCGAACCCTTTCCGGGCCCGCCGGGGGATGCCAGGTGGTGGGGTGAGGTGGGCTCCTGGGGTA
>JBBQML010000876.1:0-2443 GCA_038328885.1 Verrucomicrobiota bacterium
GGCCCCGATCGTGCGGATGATCC
Organism: Verrucomicrobiota bacterium; assembly: GCA_038328885.1. Classification (GTDB taxonomy): domain Bacteria; phylum Verrucomicrobiota; class Verrucomicrobiia; order Limisphaerales; family CAIMTB01; genus CAIMTB01. The sequence continues at coordinate 24 of JBBQML010000876.1, forward strand.
GGTGTTCATCGTGGAGGGTGGACCCGGGAGCTCAGCCACCGAGAACGCCCCGGGGGTCTCCAGAGACCTCTTCGGGCTCCGGGGTCAGCGCGATTTCGTCCTGATAGATCAGCGGGGGACCGGCGGCTCGAATCCGCTGACCTGCCCGTTCTACGGACCTCCCGATTCGCTGCAGTCCTATCTCGGGGAATTCCTTCCCGCCGGTCCGGTGGCGCGCTGCCGGGAGGCGTTCGCCAGGACCACCGACCTCACCCGGTACACGACGCCCATCGCCTCGGCGGACCTCGATGAAGTGCGCGGCGCGCTCGGCTATGCGCGGATCAACCTGGTGGGATACTCCTACGGTACCCGCGCGGTGCTCGACTATCTGAGGCGCTATCCGGCCCACGTTCGCGGCGTCACGCTGTATGGTGTGCTGCCTCCCGGCGTCTACGTGCCGAACCACTTTGCCAGGGATACCGAGCTCGCGCTGCAGGCGGTGCTTCGGGAGTGCCTGGACGATCGGGCCTGCGCCGAGGCCTTCCCGGATATCGAGAAGGAAACGGTGCGGGTGCTGACTTCCCTCGAACAGCGCCCCGCGACCGTGCCGGTGACCCACCCGCTCACCGGGCTCCCGGTCGAGGTGTCCCTGACCCGCAACATGTTCGCCGAGACGGTCCGCTACATGTTGTACTCACCCACAGGCGCAGCGCGGGTACCGGCGGTGTTTCACGCCGGCAGCAAGGGAGACTTCCAGTGGGTTACCCGCCGGGCCCTCCAGGATCGTGGTGCCTTGTCGGGGAACGGAGGGTTCGACGGACTCTATGTCGCGGTCACCTGCGCCGAAGATCTGCCCTGGATCGACGAAGGGGCCGCCGTGGCGGAGAGCCGCGGGACGCTGCTCGGGTCGTACCGCGTCATCGAGCAGAAGCGCGCCTGCAGGAGCTGGCCTCGCGCCCCGCTGCCGCGGGACTTCCATGAGCCACTCGCCAGCGGGGTGCCGGTCCTGATGTTTTCTGGGACGCTGGATCCGGTGACTCCGGCTGCCCAGGCGTCCGCCCTGGTGCAATCGCTTTCCAACAGCCTCCAGATCGTCGTCCCGCACGGAGCCCACAGCTTTTCCGGGCTCGAGGGGACCGAGTGTCTGCGCCTGATATTCAGGACGGCGGTAGAAACGGCGTCGGTGCGCCAGTTGGATACTGCTTGTGTCGCGAAGATCAGGCGAAAGGAGTTTGCGATCACGCTGGATAGCTCGCCTCCTGCCGATTGAGCCGGCTGCAGATCACCTACTGCAGCCGCGTTGCCTCGAACGTGTACATCCACTTCATCGTCCCCTGGAACCCGCTCTGGCAATTCAAGCTCCCTTGCGGCGAGCACGTCCCGATGATCAGCCCCCACTGTTCCTGGTAGTAGGTGATTGTCCCCGTCAGCTTGGTCCCCACCTTGGTCGCGTTCACGTCCCAGTGGGTGACCGTGTGAATCCCGCCCGCCCCCGGGAACCCGTTCAGGTTCCTGGTCCGGGTCGCCGACCTCCCCACGAAGGACCCGGACGACAGAGACCCCGTGTTGCTGCCCCCGTCCACGATCAGGTCGTCATCATACCCGTCCGGGTACGGTCCCGCCTTGGGCCGGGCCAGCGGGGCGTAGGCGGCGATATTGAGCGTCAGGTCGGCATCGCTGAAAAATCCAGCGCTCACGTAGACGCCTTGAGGCAGTTGCGTGTTCCCGACCGTCACCGGTGCGGCGAAGTAGTAGAGCCGCCCGCTACTCGGAATGGCATGAACCCGGTCCATCAACCCGATGATGTCGATGTTCACGTAACCCGACAGGATCTCCAGCCCGTCCGGCACCTTGGTCCCCTGGAACACGAAGTCCACCTTGGTGAATTTCCAGATCGGCAGCGCCAGCCCGATGTTCACGCGCCCCGTGGCCCGTCCCACCACCAGTCCCGTCGCCACATCGCGTACCGTCACCGTCGCCGTGAAGCTCCCCGAGACCGGCCAGATGTGCTGGACCACGCTATCGCCCATCACCTGCGCCGTCTGGGTGCTCCCGAAGTGCGTGAAGCTCCAGTCGTACCGTAACCCGCTGGGCGTGGTGGGCGCGAGGTTCTTCGCGGTGAGCGTCACCGGCTGGTCCACCACCCCGGTGGCCGGGTCGGGCGACACGTAGTACCACGACGCATTGATCGTGAGCACCCGGAAGTCGAGGTGCTTCCAGGCCGTCGGGCTCCCCACCGTCTGGGTGCCGCCCAGGATGTGCACCCCCACCTGGTTCTCCCCCGCCGCCATCGTGAAGTTCACCTCGCCCACCGTGCGGTCGGTTGCGAGGATGGTACCGGCGCGGCTCACCACATCGAGCGCCGACAGTCCCGCCACCGAGCCGGGAATGTGCCGCTGGCACGGGGTGCAAAGCGCCCGGAGCTTTACGTCCGAGGTGGT
>JBBQML010000877.1:0-2443 GCA_038328885.1 Verrucomicrobiota bacterium
CCTCGACGGTTGGCGGTGCATCCGGTTGCGGCAGGCTCAGGCTGAAGGCCGCCCCGCCACCCGGGCGATTGCTGGCGCTGACGGTCCCGCCGTGAGCCTCCACGAAGCCCCTGACCCTGCAGGTCGACGTCACCACTCTCATGCGCGAGCCGCCGCAACAAACGGTCACCGCGCAGCCAGTCCAGCCATCCGTTGCCGCTCGGCTTGCCTACGATGAGCTGGGTCGCGTTCTGTTGCCCGGCGATTCGCAGCAGACCCCGGATGAGATCGTCATCGGTGGTCGTGATGACCTCCGCACCCAGCTCGCGCGCCGTGCCGAGGTTCTTCGCCAGTCGGGCCTGGGCGGACGGCGTCAAGGCGCGCGAATGCTCCACGTGCACCGCCAGCCAACGACAGTGGAGCGCGTCCGCCATTCGCCGTGCGGTAGGCCAGGATGCGTTCCTGAACGGCGTTGTGCAGCTTCTGCGAGGTGGGCCCCAAGTTGCTGCCGCCGGAACTGGCGGCGTCGTACCCATTGCCGGCGGCGGAGGGGCGTGGATGAAAGTACCGCTCGCCGGTGAATCCCTGGCCGATCAGGGCCGAACCGCGCACCGTCCCGGAGGCGTCAACGATGAGGCTGCCGTTCGCCTGGGTGGGGAACGCGACCTGCGCGAGGCCCCACACCCCCATCAGCAGGGCCTGGGGACCATCTCCTCCCGTCCGTCCCGCAGGCGGCGGGCCACCGTATCCTTGCGCGCTCGGCGCAGACTGTCGGCCTGGGCCTTGCCCCGGCCCTCGGCGACCGCCTCGGCGAAGTTGGCGAACAACACCGTGAACCACAGCCAGACGGCCAAGTGCGCCACGAAGGCGCGCTCGCCGGGTGAAACGAAGACAGCGGCCGAGGTCATTGCCGCACCGACCAGGGTGACGAACATGACCGGGTTCCTGTTCATCAAGCGCGGGTCCAGTTTCCCGAGCGAGCCGCCCAAGGCCGGGCCGACGATGGACCAATCCAACAGGGAGGGAGCATTATGAGTCATCGAAGGCATGGTGAGTCAGAACAGCCTCCCCTGCGTGGTCAGGAAGTGCTCGACGATCGGGCCGAGCGCCAGCGCGGGGAGAAATTGAGCGCGCCGATCAGCAGCACCGTGCCCAGCAGCAGCACAATGAAGGTGGCGCCGGACACCGGAAACGTTCCGGTGCTCGCCGGGGCGATCTTCTTCTGCACGAGGGAGCCGGCAAGGGCCATGACCGGGACGATCATCAGGAACCGCCCGGTCAGCATGGCGAGGCCGAGTGTCGTGTTGTACCAGGGGGTGTTGGCGGTAAGCCCCGCGAAGGCGCTGCCGTTGTTGCCGGTGGCGGAACTGAAGACATAGAAGATCTCGCTCAGGCCGTGCGGGCCCTGATTGTTCAGTCCGGCCCTGCCCCACTCGCTGACCGCCGCCCACGCCGAGAACCCGAGGATGGAGGGACACAGGACGAGCAACGCCAACATCGCCATCTTCACGTCGTGGGCGTGGATCTTTTTGCCCGGATACTCCGGCGTCCTTCCGACCATCAGGCCGGCGATGAACACCGCGAGCACGACGAACACGAGCATCCCGTAGAGGAGGTCACTCATGTGAGCCCCCCCGGGACCGGAACCGCCGGCAGCGTTCGTTCATGCCTGAAGGTCTCCCCATTCAGCCTGCCGCCGCTTATCAAGATGCGGCCCCGAGGCATTAAGATTCTGTTAAGTCAGGCTGCCTGTTGCCGGGCCGGGAGGGTGCCGGGAAGGGCGCTACCGCCACGTGAGCCGGAGGGAAATGACCTTCCCCCATCCGGATCTGTGGGGGCGGTGCCTTGCATCGATCGCCCGGGTGGCGGTTTGGTCCTGGAACAGTGAACCTCAACGACCGGCAAATCACCGCGCTCGCCCGGCGCGGCCTCATTCGTCCCTTTGTGCCGGACCTGGTTCGCATCGCCGAAGATCAGCGGCCCGTCCTCTCCTTCGGTTTGTCCAGCTTCGGATACGACATCCGGCTTTCGGAAAAGGAGTTCCGCATCTTCCGTCATGTCCCGGGCACGGTGGTGGATCCGAAAGACTTCAATCCGCGCAACCTGGAGCCGGCCCCGCTGCACGCCGATGCGCACGGTCGATTCTTCATCCTGCCCGCGCGCAGCTACGGCCTGGGAGTCGCGGTGTAACGTCTCCATCTGCCGGTGAACCTTACGGCGATCTGCCTCGACAAGAGCACCTACGCCCGCTGTGGCATCATCGCGAACGTGACGCCCGCCGAGGCTGGGTGGAAGGGCCACCCCACCCTGGCCCCGCCATGAGGACGGCCCGCTTGAAGTTTCCGGAGGATCGGCCGGTCGGTTTCTACCATTGCCTCACCCGGGTCGTGGACCGGCGCTTCGTCTTCGACGACGCGGAGAAGGAGCACTTCGTCGGCCTGCGGCGCGAATGAGAACGCTTCTG
>JBBQML010000878.1:0-2441 GCA_038328885.1 Verrucomicrobiota bacterium
TGGCTGCTTCGGCTCGGCGAGTACGCCTGGATCCTCCAGGCGTACTCGCCGGAGGTCGCCAGCAAGCATCCCGAGATCCTGCTCCTCTACCTCGAAGCCCTCGGCAAGTCGGGAAACTGGACCGAGATGAAGCGGCTCGTCGAAACCGCCCTGCCCCTCGAGGTCTGGCAACTCGAAGCCCTCCGCGCCCACACCGCCTCCCAACTCGATCAGCGACCCCTGGCCGAGGAGCACTGGCGGCGCGCCTTCGCCGCAGTCACCGACAGCCCCGCCCGCCTCCGCACGCTCGGAGATTTCGCCCTCCGCCTCGGCGCGACCTCCACCGCCACCCAGGCCTTCAAGCAACTCGCCGACAGCCGACTCTACCGCGGCTCCGCCCTGCGCCGCCTCGCCCTCATCTACCAGCAGCAAAAGAGAACGGCGGAGCTGCACTCCACCATGCACGCCCTCGCTGTCAGCGCCGACAATCCCTTCGCCGAGAACGCGTACTGCTACCTCAGTGCCCTGCTTTTCAAGGACGTCGAGAGCGCCTACCCCCGCTCCCGAAAACTCTTTGAGACCATGCCCACCCGCGTCGTGCACCGCACGACCCTCGCCTTCCTCGAGTTGCGTCGTGGAGATCATGCGGCCGCACTGCGCCTCTTCGACCGCGCCGCATTCGACCTGCAGACCGCCACACCCCAGACCCGGCTTGTCTACGCCCTCGTCCTCGACGCCAACGGCCAGGCCGCCAATGCGCGCAAGGCCCTCGAAGGCATTAATACCGACCAGTTCCTGCCCGAGGAGCAGATGCTCCTCGAACGCTTGTCCACCCCCGCGCTGTGAACTCCCCCGACACCACCCTCCCGCTTCTCCCCACGCGCGCCCCTCAACCGAGAACCAGCCGGCTCGCCGTCGCCTCGCTCGTCCTGGGGATCCTCGGCTTCCTGGTCCTGCCCGCGGTGCTGGGGCTCGCCTGCGGAATCCTCGCGCTGATCCAGATCAGCCGGAGCTCCGGGGCCCTCAAGGGCAACGGCATCGCCATCGCCGGCACCGCCGTCTCCGGGGTGATGCTCGCCTTGATCCCTGTCATCGCGATCCTCGCGGCGTTGCTCCTGCCGACGCTGGCCAAAGCCAAGGTCAAGGCCCAGACCATCATGGGCCTGAACAACGTCAAACAGCTCAATCTTGCCCTGCACCTCCACGCCACTGACGGCAAGGAAACGCTGCCCTCTTCGACCAACTGGTGCGATGCGCTCCAACCCTACCTCGGTGGCAATGCCGCGGTGTTTCGCCACCCGAGGGCGGGCGACGCCAAGGGTGCGAAGTCCAGCAGCTACGGCTTCAACGCCCGCCTCGGCGGCGTGAAGATCAGCGAGGTCAACCCGGCCACGGTAACGATCTTCGAGCTGACCACCGGCGCCTGGAACGCCTCCGGCGGGCCGGAACTGATGCGGCGCCCCACGCGCCCTGCCGACCCGGTCATCATTGGATTCGCGGACGGCCATGCCGAGGCGGTAGCCCCCGGCAACCGTCTCGACACCCTGCGCTGGGAGCCCTGATCCGCCCCCGGAATCGCTGGCTCCACCGTCGTCCATTTCGCGAGATCCGACGATCCTTCGATGCGGTAGCTGACACCGGGTGACGCATAGAATTGAAACTCGACCGCCGTCCGGATGCTGGCCGTCCCTGCCGGGGTGTCCCCCTTCACGGTGGGGTCGAATCCGGCGGCGACCTCGAGGCCGTCGTTGAACCCGTCCTCATCCGTATCCGCAACGTTCGGATTCGTGCCGGTCCACGTCGCGCTCACGAAGGTGCCCGTGCCCGTCTCCACCAGGTCCCCGAGCCCATCGTTGTCGGTATCCGCCTTCAGCGGACTGGTTCCGGTGTCGTTCGGGCCCCCGTAGACACCGCTGCTGGTCTCCGCGCCGTCAAGCCTCAGGTGGGCAACCGAAGGTCGAACCCAAACCGCCCCCGCCACCCGAGGGAGATCCTCGGGAAATCCGGGTGTGCCGGGACCTCGGAGCCTCCCCGGGGGGCAACCATGGACCGGCGCTCATCGGCCCGTCACCCCGGCGTCGGCAGGTCGCCCTGGCTGCGGCGGTTGATGCTCCGGGAAGTCCTTGGCATAGCGCGTCAGGAGCGCCGGCACATCGTTGGGGACAAGGTAGATCTTGCCCCGGATCCTCTTGGTTCCCCCGGGCTCCACCCCCCCAAGCCGGAAGTCGGAGTGGAGGCAGCGGATGACCCCTTGAAACAATTCCTGATAGGGTTCCCAGGCGGTCGCGAAGATCCATTTTTCGTCCGCGCTGAAGGCGCCGATCAGGCCGCTGCTGGGTACCAGCGGGCTGAGCGGGCGCGGATTCACGTCGGTCCGTGGCACCCCGTCCGGACACCAGACCTGTCCCGGAGTGTAACGGGCCTGCCGTGCCCACGGCCCAACCTCCGGCAGTCGGGTCAGT
>JBBQML010000879.1:0-2438 GCA_038328885.1 Verrucomicrobiota bacterium
GTCAGGGGAGTCTGGTGACCCTGGACGAAGGCGACAGCCACCATGCCGTCCGCGTGCTCCGCCTCGAGGCGGGCACGCTGATCGAGATTCTCGATGGGGCCGGGCGCTGCCTCACCGCCCGCGTGGCGCGGATCGACAAGCGGGCGGTGGTGGCCGAGGTGGAATCCGTGCGGACCATTCCGGCGCCGCCCGCCGTGCGGCTCGCGCCAGCCCTGCTGAAAGGCCGGGCGATGGATTTCCTCGTGCAAAAGGCGACGGAACTGGGGGTCACCGAACTCCTCCCCCTGGTGACGTCGCGCACCGTGGCCCAGGTGGGGCCGGGCGAAGCCGAGGGGAAGCTGGCCGGTTGGCGATCGACGGCGATCGAGGCCTGCAAGCAATGCGGGAACCCCTGGCTGCCACGCCTCCATCCACCCATCAGCCTCGTCCGATTCCTGGAGTTGCAGGTCCAGAGATCGGGCGAGTTGCTGTTGGTCGCGTCACTCGCCGAGCCCGCCCGGTTGCCCGGCGACCTGTGGCGCGGAGGCCAGGGACCGCTGCCGCCTGTGACGCTCGTGCTCGGGCCGGAGGGCGACTTCTCCCCTGAGGAGTTGACCGCCCTCGAACAGGCCGGGGCCATTCCGATCACCCTGGGCCCACTCGTGCTGCGCGCCGAGACCGCTGCCATCGCGGCTCTGGCGGTCCTTCAGCATGAGCTCCGCTGGCGGGGGCGGTAGGGCGGACCTCAGTCCAGCTTCCGCACTTCGACCTGGCGGAACGCCACCGGGTCGTTGTGTCCCGCAAAGCCGAAGTAGCCCTGGGTGCGGTCCTTGCCCGGGTGGGGGCTGTTCGCCATGAACTCCTTCACGGTTGCGAGGTCGGCGTCGAGGATGCGGGTGCCGTTCAGTTCGACCTCGATCCGGGAGCCGTTGACCGTCACCCGCTGGTAGTTCCATTCACCCGGGGGACGCTGGAAACCGCGGTGGGCGGCGGCCATGCCGTAGGCAGATCCGTGGGCCTGACGGGCGTCGATCTTGCTGTTGGTGGCTTTCTCGTAGTTGTCGTCGAGGACCTGCAATTCGCACATGCCGGAGTAGGCGGTATCGCCCTGCCCGGGATAGCGGATGGCGAGGCCGTTGTTCCCGCCGGGCGGGAGGTTGAAATCCAGGAGCACGGTGAAGTTCGCGAATTCCTCGGTCTTGTAGTGGACCAGGCCACCCTTGCCCGGCTTGCACCGGAGCACGCCGTCCACGAAGTCGTACTCGTCGATCGGTCCGCCCCAGCCCTTGGTGCCGGTGGCCTCGGTCAGGATCGCGTAGAAACCCGCGGTTCGGTCGGCGGCGCGGAGGAGCGCGTTGGCCTCGGCGCCAGGGATCTCGCGGATGAAGACGTTGCGCCAGCGGATTTCGCCGCCGTGGGTCTGGAGTTGGACGGGGCCCGTCTTGGGCATGGGCGCCTTGCGGTTGAAGTAATTCTCCATTCGCGCGTGCTGCACCACGAGCACGTCGTTGAGGTAGACGGTCACGCGTTCCCCGACCATCCGGACGTGGAATTTGTTCCATTCGCCGAGGGGTTTGTCGGCGAGGGCGAGCGGGTTCTTGCCGGGTTGGCCCTTGGTGTTGTTCCAGAGGCCGCCGGAGCCGTACTCAGCGCCCAGGTCACCGCCCCATTTCCCGCCGGCCTTGGTGAAATCCCAGATCTGCACCTGGGGGATGCCGCGGAGGTAGACGCCGGAATCGGCGCCGGCGACGGTGCGGTACTCGAGGGTCAGCTCGAAGTCACCGTAGTCCTGTTCGGTGGTGAGGTAGAGACCGTGGCCGTCGTTGATGAGTTCCTCGCCCTCGGCGCGCCAGTGCTTCTTGATGTCTTCGAGGCTGGCGGCCTTCTTCTTCGCGAACTCCTCGGGACTCAACGCCCGCCACTTGGCCGGGTCTTCGGTCTCCAGGCCCCACCACCCGGCGAGGTCGCTTCCGTTGTAGAGGGGTTTGAAGCCGGCGGGCGGCGTGGCCGCGGGCAGGGTTGGGGAGAGGATGCCGAGCGCCGAACAGAGCAGGAGCGCGGCGGAACCTGGGGAACAACGGCTGGTACGCATGGCTGGGATGATCAGGTGAACCGGTTGCCCCTGATCATTCCCAAACCGGGCCTCACCGCGAGCCAAAAGGCGCTCGCGCTCAGGCCATCGCGTATTCCTTGGTATTTTCCGCGGTGCGCTGCCTGGGCGAGGCGTCGGCCAGGTTCGGCTCCTCCGGGTTCCGGTAGTCGATGTGGGCGAAATCGGTGTACGCGCGGAAGACGTCGGTGTTGCGGATCAGGCCACGGAAACGATCAGCGCCGGGGCCGATCGCGACCAGCGGCACGTAGTCCGAGGTGTGGCTCGTGCCGGTGAAGCCCATGCCGAGATGGTTCGCGAGCAGTTGCCCCAGCCCGGCGACGTCGGTTTTCATCTGGTCGAAGAGCGC
>JBBQML010000880.1:0-2438 GCA_038328885.1 Verrucomicrobiota bacterium
GGGACAGCTCGCTGTCCTCCGGGAACCCGCCGATTCCCATGATCGTGGTGGTGACCGGGATGCGCGCCGACTCGGCGAACTTCCGCAGCTCGGCGGACGCGCCGGAGGTGATGATCCCGCCGCCGGCGTAAATGACCGGCCGTTCGGACTTCTCGATGAGCCCGATGATTTCGTTGAGGGCGAGTTCGTCCGCATAGATTTCGGGCGTGTACCCGCGGAGCCCCCGCTTGACTTCGTCGAGGCTGGGCCAGACCGGTTGGGTCTTGGTCTGCTGGACGTTCTTCGGGAAGTCGAGGACCACCGGTCCGGGGCGGCCGGTTTGGGCGATGTAGAAGGCCTCCTTGACGATCCGGGGGATGTCGTTGATGTCGGTGATCAGGTAGGAGTGCTTCACGATCGGGAGGGTAAGCCCGATCATGTCGGTTTCCTGGAACGCCCCACGACCGATCATCGCCTGCGGCACCTGGCCCGTGATGGCGACCAGCGGGCAGGAATCCATGTAGGCGTCGGCGATGGCCGTCACCAGGTTGGTGGCGCCGGGGCCGCTGGTGCCCATGCAGACTCCGGCCCTGCCCGTGGCGCGGGCGTAGCCCTCGGCGGCGAAGCTGCCGCCCTGCTCGTGCCGCGGCAGGATCGTGCGGATCGTCGACTTCGTGAGGGACTGGTGCAGCTCCATGGAGGTGTTGCCAGGGTATGCGAAAATCACCTCGACGCCCTCGCGCTCGAGGGCTTCGACGAAGATGTCCCGGCCGAACATGGAGGGCCCGACCTTGGGGCCTGCGTTGTTGACGGCCTTGGTGCCTGCGTTGGTGACGACCTTGGGGGTGGCCTTGGGGGTGGCGGTGGCGACCGCACCGGAGTTGGATTTCAGGGCTCCGGCGGCGGACTGTTTGCGGGCGGACTTGGACTTGCTGCTCATCTTTTCGGGAATGTGGCCGGTCGGTTCGCGGCTAACAAAAAACCCACGACCGGAGCCGGCCGTGGGTTGCGGTTGCGAATCGGGTCAGTCGCAACGCAAGCCATCGGCCGGGCGGGATACGAGAATCCGCACGATCCAGGACTCGAGTTGCGACGGCACCAACATCGCCGGGAAAATACGGAGGCGGAGGGCAACGGTCAACCTCGCGATTTGGAACCTGATTCAACCCTTTTCGATGCAGGCGTAGGCGTTGTGGTTGTGGATGCTCTCCTGGTTCTCGGCCTCAACCCGGTACCAGGTCACGTCGGGACGCGCGTTGAGCTTGAGGGCCACGTTGCGGACGAGGTCCTCCACGAAGACCGGGTTCTCGTAGGCCCGCTCGGTGACCGCCTTCTCGTCCGGCCGTTTCAAGAGCGAGTACAACTCGCTGCTGCCGCAGGTCTCCACGAGGGCGATCAGGTCTTCGATCCAGATGGTCTCCTCGGACCGGACGCTGACGGTGACGTAACCCCGCTGGTTGTGGGCGCCGTGGCGGCTGATGGCCTTCGAGCACGGGCAGAGGGTGGTGAGGCCGACGACCACCGTGAGGACGAAATCGGTCTCCCTGCCGGTCGCGCTCGCGGCGAAACGGGCGGTATAGTCCAGGACCCCCTCCAGACCGGTCACCGGGGCTCTCTTGGTGAGGAAGAACGGGAACTCGAGATCCAGGTGTGCGGTTTTGGCGTTCAGCCTGGTTTGGACGGCCCGGAGGATGTCCGGGATGTTCTCGACGTGGATGACGTTTCCGTGGGCGTTGAGGACCTCGATGAAGCGGCTCATGTGGGTTCCCTTGAACTCCTTCGGGAGGTCCACGTAGAGCCCGACGGTGGCCACGGTGTTCTGGTGGATGTGTGCCTTGTCCCGCAGTTGGATGGGGAAACGGACCCCCCGGACGCCGACCTTGTCGATGCGCAGGTTGCGGTGGTCCCGCTCGCTCTGCTTGTCATGGAGGGCGGGTACAGCCGTCGGGGGTGTCAAGGCAGGTTCGGAGGAACTCACGAGGGTCGGTGGGGTGTGCTGCGCCAGCCTTCCGGCGCGAAAGCGAGCCTAGCAGGGAAGGGGTGGGATGCAAAGACCGCCTCCGCGAACGGCAGCAGTTCTCATTCTGAGAGAGCCGCCCTGGCGTGAGGGGGGAAGGAACCTTATCCACAATTGGGACACGTATGGAGGCCATGAACCGGCAGGGAATCCCGAGGTTGCCGGGGTTCCCGCTCCCGGCGCCCCGGTGCAGCTCCCGGATCACGCCCAGGCCGGAGCCGCCATCGGCTGGGCCATCTGGGCCATCTGGGGCGCCTCGGTCGCCGCGTGCCGGCGTCCGGTCAGCAACACGTACATCGCCGGAATCACGAAGAGCGTCAGCGCACCCCCGAACACCAGACCGCCCAAGGCTCCCGCCAACGCGAGCGGCACCGTCAGCAGAATCACCAGCGGATCCATGAAGCTCTCGAACTGGGCCGCCCGCCACAGGCTCGGTCGATGA
>JBBQML010000881.1:0-2437 GCA_038328885.1 Verrucomicrobiota bacterium
ACAAACTCCTCGCGGCGCCCGGGTTGGACGTACACCTGGGTGCGGACGTCCGTGTCGCTGGCCAGCAGTTCGCCGGGTGAGGCGTAGCCGTAGATCCGGGCCAGCGCCGGGTTCACCTGCAGGAACCGTCCTTCCGGCGACGTCTGGAAGATGCCCTCGACCGAGTTCTCGAAGATCGCACGGTACTTCTCCTCCGCCGTGCGCACCGCCTTCTCGGCCTCCACCAGTTTGGTGATGTCGCGGTTGACGCCGACCAGGCCGAGGATCTTGCCCGACCGATCGTAGAGCGGGACCTTGGTCACCGAAGCCCAGGACCTCCGTCCCTGGTTGTCAACGATCTCCTCCAGTTGGCTGATCAGCGGCTTGCCGGTGCGCAGAAGTTCCTGCTCCTCCTTGTGCAACTCGGCGGCCAACACCGGGTCGAGCAGGTCGGAAGCCGTCTTTCCGACCAGCCATTCCGGGTCGGGTACGTCGAACCGACGGGCCATCGCCCGCCCGACCTTGAGAAACCGGGACTGGGTGTCCTTGAAGAAGATGTTGTCGGGGATGTGATCGAGCAGCGCTTGGAGCAGGTCCCGCTCGTACGCCAGCGCGTCCTGGAGGCGCTTGGTCTCGGTGACATCCCAGAAGATCCCCTGGATGCCTGCCACGGCGCCGTTCAGGTCCCGGAGCGGGGTCTTGATGACGTCCACCCAATGGGTCTGGTTGTCGGGCGTGACGTTGGTCTCGGTCTCTCGAACGGTGCGGCCCTCCGCCATGACCCGCTGGTCATCCCGCTGGTATTTCTCCGCCAGTTCGGGCGGAAAAAGGTCGAAGTCGGTGCGCCCCTCGATCTCCGCCCAGGACCGGCCGACGGTCTGACAGAAGCGCGTGTTGGCGAAGATGAACCGCTCCCGGCTGTCCTTGCGGAAAATGTTCTGGGGCAGTTCCTCCACCAGGGAGTGGTAGAGGTTCTCGGAGTTGCGCAACTGCTCCTCGGCCTGTTTGCGCGCGGTGATGTCCTGCACCGTTCCTTCGTAGAGCTTGACCGCCCCGGTGACCGGGTCACGCACCACCCGGGCGTTCTCCGCGATCCAGATGATCGTGTCGTCCTTGCGCCGGATCCGGGCCTCGAAGTTCGTCAGGGTGTCGGCTTGCTGGAGGGCCTGGACGAAGCGTTCGCGGGCGCCGGGGTCGACGTAGATCTGGTGCTCGATGTTCCCCACCGAGGCGATCAGTTCCTCCGGGGAGGAGTACCCGTAGATCCTCGCCAGCATGGGATTGGCCGACACGTACCGACCGTCCGGCGTGGTCTGGTAGATGCCGACCACGGTGTTCTCGAAAATGCCGCGGAACTTCGATTCGGTCTCGCGCAGGGCCGCATCCACCCGCGCATGTTCCTCTTCGAGTTCCTCCAACTGCCGCTGGCGCCGGCCCAGGTTCAGTTGGTCCATGACCATCCGGCCCAGCGCCTCCATCGATTCCGCCTGGCTCGGGGTGAGTTCCCCGGGCACGTGGTCCCACACCGAGAGCATCCCGATCGCGTGGCCCTCCGGGGAAATCAGCGGCACGCCCGCATAGAAGCGGAGGCCGCGTGGCCCGCTGACCAGGCGAAGCCCCCGCAACCGCGGGTCCTGCGAGGCATCACGCACGCTGACGACACCCCGTTCCTCCAGGAACACGGCCGCGGGCGACTCCCCGCGGTCGACACTCCCGGTGTGGAGCCCCGCGGCGGCGGGAATGGCGACCAGATCCTTGAGCACCAGTTCGATCGCGGCCATGGGACGGTGGCAGAGGAGCGTGGCCAGGCGGCACGCCTCGCCCACCGGCGGGAGCGCGGCGGGCGGGTATTGACGGACCGTCTCGAGGCGCGCCGCTTCGTGGCTCTGGATGGGGTTCACAACAGTGAGATCGGGAGCCAACTGTACTTCGCGACCTCGGCGAAGCCAGACGGCAGTTCGCGCCTGCCGCTCATCGGCTCGATTGACACGAAGGCGGGATTCGGGCACTACGCCACCCGCGTGCAGACGCCTGAGGCGGTTCCGGGTGGTCCGGACCGCCCCCGGGGTGCCCGATGGGCCAGTGGTGGATGCGGCGGTTGCCGGCCCCCGGGCGAATGGCTTTTGCCACGCCGGGCTCGCCTTCAGGACCCCGCCCGCCAGCGAATCACGCCGGCCGGGAAAGAGAACGAACGTGGATACCCGCAGGGTTGCCGTGGCATTGCGCCGCGTGCCGTCCGGGGGATGCCTGGCGTTTTGCCAGGGTCGGTCGGGCGGCCTGCCGCAATGTAACTGATGAGCAAACAGCCTTCCTCAAACCACCGCCTGGGCCTGGCCCTGGGGGCGTTGGGGGTGGTCTACGGAGACATCGGGACGAGCCCGCTCTACGCCCTCCGGGAGTGCTTCCGCGGAGAACACGCCCTGGACCCCACCCGGGCCAACGTCCTTGGCGTTCTCTC
>JBBQML010000882.1:0-2429 GCA_038328885.1 Verrucomicrobiota bacterium
GGGCCCTGGAAGGCCTCCCCGAGGAAGAGGTCGTCCGGGTGCTGCGGGCCCTTCCCACCGCGCTGGCCGCCCGGGTGGTGCGCCAACTGCAAGTCCCTTACGCAGCGGAGGTGCTCAAGGCGGCGGACGCCGAACTGTTCCGTGAGATCACTCTCGGCCTCGAACCCCACCATGCGGCGAACATCTTCGTCCACCTCCCCCGCGAAGGCCGCGACCAGCTCCTCAAACACCTGCCGAAACGGCTGCGCCGCGAAATCCAGGACTATCTCTCCTTCCCGGAGGACAGCGTCGGGCGGTTGATGGTCCGGAGTTTCCTCGCATTTCGCACCGAGGTGACCGTCCGTGAGGCGATCGATCGCATCCGCCACCTGGCCCAACGGCGTTCCTCCACCTCGTACGCCTATGTCCTGGATGGCGAGGACCGCCTGCAAGGGGTCATGAACATGCGGGATCTGCTTCTGGCGGATCCGGAGGTGGAGTTGGGCCAGATCATGCGTCCCGACGTTTTCACGCTGCACTGTTTCACCGACCGCGAGGAAGCCGCCGCTGAGCTTTCCAAGCGCCGGTATTTCGCCGTGCCGGTGGTGGATACCGAGAGGCACCTGCTGGGCATCATCCAGGCCGAGCACCTCCTCCAGGGGGTCCGGGATGAATACACCGAGGACCTCCAGTTGATGGTCGGCGCGGGTGCCGACGAGCGCGTTTCCTCGCCCGTGGGGTACTCGCTCCGCAAACGGCTCCCCTGGCTCCACGTCAATCTTGCCACCGCCTTCCTGGCGGCGGGCGTCGTCGCCCAGTTCGAGGATCTCATCGCCCGGATCACGGTCCTGGCCGTGTTTCTGCCCGTCGTCGCCGGCCAGGGTGGCAACGCAGGCGCCCAGTCCCTGGCCATCGTCATGCGCGGGCTCGTGATGCGGGAGATCCCCCGAGGGAAGGTCCGTGGCGTCATCGTCAAGGAATCCGTGCTCGGATTGGCCTCGGGAACAGTGACCGGCCTGGTGACAGGACTCATCGCCTGGCTCTGGAACGGCAACCCCTGGCTGGGATTGGTGATCGGGGCGGCCATGGTCGTGAACCTGTTCGTCGCTGGCCTGTCCGGGGCAACCATCCCCATCCTCATGAAATCAGTCGGCCTCGACCCCGCTCAATCGTCCAGCATCCTGCTGACGACCGTGACGGATGTCGTGGGGTTCTTCGCCTTCCTCGGCTGCGCCCTGCTGTTCGAGTCGTACCTCGTCTAGCCGGAGGCAGCGGTCAGCCGCTTCCTGATCACGGAACTAAATGCAGGTTTCACCGCGTCTCGGAAAATAAGACGAACGCGCAGAACTCGCCCCTACCGGTGCGTTCCTCCGCAGGAATGCGAAGTGAGACGGGTTGACCGGCATACGTTCCCACGGCAACGGGCGGGCCGAAGAAATCCAACGCGCTGACGATGCGATAAGGGTCGCCGGGTTTCAGAAACGGAGCCAGATTGACGTCGATCGCTCGCCGCCGTTGCCAGTTGAAGACCGCCAGATTCGCCCGGCGTGGATTGTAGCGATTGATTCGCAGGAAGA
Organism: Verrucomicrobiota bacterium; assembly: GCA_038328885.1. Taxonomy (GTDB): domain Bacteria; phylum Verrucomicrobiota; class Verrucomicrobiia; order Limisphaerales; family CAIMTB01; genus CAIMTB01. The sequence goes on from JBBQML010000882.1 coordinate 1,557, forward strand.
CATCCGAGGGGCGATCCGGCCGGGGATCTCCATCTCCCAGCACCACGTTTCCCTTCTGCTCGACCTCCTTGAAGCGATTGATACTCATTCCGGCATTGACGACCCAGTTGCTCTGCACCACGGCGTCTTCGTTCTGCGGCGCGGTGTAGCCAATCTCGAGCGGGACTTCGTACAGCAGGTTCTCGCTGACAATGATATCCCGGCTTGGGCGGCCCCCGCCTATGAGAAGCCGCGCCCGCTCCCCGGCTTTGACGGGAGCGAACGCGATGTTGCCAAGAATGCGGAATCCGTCCACCCAGGCATTCTTGCTCCCGTAAGCCTGAATGGTCGTGGAGTAGTTGCCGAACAGGATATTATCCGTGACCCATTTAGCACCCTTCTCGTTCTGCGTGTAAATCCCAGGGCCATGATAGCGATCCGGACCAATGCTCCCATTGCCGTAAATGAGGCAGCCGTGCATTTCCGCATCCGGCGCACCGCGCCAGAAGCCCACGCCATTGGCCATATCGTGAATCACGAGGTTGATGAACTTGCTCCCCGCGCCGCCGATGATATTCAGCCCGCCCGGCGGCAGATCGGCCGTCCCTTCCGGGTCGATCCCGCCCGCCGTCACGCGGCGGTTCCACCCCGCGGTTTCGGAAACGGTCAGCTCCAAATCCCACACCCAAATGTGGCGCGAGTTCGGCCTGACCTCGATCTTGCCATCAATGGTGACCCGTTGGTCGGCCACCGGACGGATGTGGATGGGCTTTTCCTCGGTGCCCTCGAGGGCGATTTCGTAACCCTTCCCACGCCAGGTGCGATCCTCCTGGCGATAGACGCCGCCTTTCAAAAAAAGGGTGGCACCCGGGGCGATCGCCTGCCGACCCGCCC
>JBBQML010000883.1:0-2417 GCA_038328885.1 Verrucomicrobiota bacterium
TTCCGCAGGCTCCTCCGGAGGTGGGGGTGGTGGTTGCGGAGAAGGTCGCGATTCGCCTGTGCGGCTCCACCCGGCCGTGGGGAGGCTCCCCGGTTCCGGCGCCTCTCGCGCCCGAAGCCGCCCACGGCGGTGCCCACCGTCGTTCCTCCCAGGCCAGCCCAACCGCCGCGCCCGCCGATTCGGGGGTTCCGGCGCCGGTGGCTCGCCTGAAGCTCAGCACCAGCGCGCTGACCACCCCGGAGAAAGCAACCCACCACCCGGGGGCTGCCGCATCCCACCATTGATCCAGGATTCGGGGGTGTGACGGCGCGTGGGTGCTTCGCGTGTATCCCCGGGCCATGTTTCGGCTAGATCGATGTCGGGTCCCGGGCGCATCCTCCCACCCATGAAGCCAACCTCGGGTGCGTCCCGGATGTCTCGTCGTCGTTTTCTAACCGTCGCCAGTTCAGCGGTGGCGCTGCCCACCTTCATTCCCGCGAGTGCGCTGGGGGCGGACGGCCGTCCCGCCCCGTCGAACCGGATCACCATGGGGGTGGTGGGCTGGGGCATGCAGGGGCCGAGCAACACGGGCAACTTCATGCGGCAGCCGGACTGCCAGGTCGTGGCGAGCGCGAACCTCGACCAGCAGCACCTCGCGGCTTCCTTGCGCGCCATCAACGGCCACTACAAGAACGAGGATTGCAAGGCTTACGACGATTACCGCGAGATGATGGCCCGCACCGACATCGACTCGGTGATGATCGCGGTGCCCGACCACTGGCACGCCTTGATCGCCATCGAGGCCGCGCGCAACAAGAAGGACATCTTCGGTGAGAAGCCCCTCGCCCGCACGATTGGCGAGCAGCAGGCCATCGTGAAGGCCGTCCAGGCCAACCAGCGCATCTGGCAGACCGGATCCTGGCAGCGTTCCGAACGGAACTTCCACTACGGCGCCGAGCTGGTCCGGAACGGCCTGATCGGCCGGGTGACGCGGGTCGAGGTCGGCCTGCCCAGCGGACACCACGACTTCGCCGGCACCGGCAAGCCGCTCCTCGCCAAACTGGCGGAGCTCCCGGACAAGGTCACGAACCTGGCGAAGGTCCGTCCCGGCACCCCGGCGTGGGAAGCCGCGCTCGGACAACCGCCGGCCGGCCTCGACTACGAGCGGTGGATCGGGCCGTCCCGCATGGAACCGTACATCCAGGCGCGCGGTCACATGAACTGGCGCTGGAATTACAACACCGGCGGCGGCCAGTTGCTCGACTGGATCGGTCACCACGGCGACATCGCCCACTGGGGCCTGGGGAATGACGACACCCTCGGACCCTCGGAAGTGGAGGCCGTCGGGGAATTCCCTGCCCCAGACGCCCTGTGGAACACCTGCACGAAGTACCGGATCACCTGCAAGTACCCCGGCGACGTCACCCTGGTCATCGCCGGCGGACACGCGGACATCGCAGGTGGCACCAAGTGGATCGGGACCGATGGCTGGGTCTGGGTGGACCGCGGCAACGCCTTCAAGTCCTCCCACCAGGAATGGGAGGAGGCCCGCACCGTTCCCGAAGCCGCCCGCAAGGTGAAGCTGCCGCTCTGTGCCGGCGGCCACTGGCGGAACTTCGTCGACAGCATCAAATCCCGTCAGCCGACCGTCACGCCAGTGGAAGTGGCGCACCACTCGGCCATCCCCGGGCACCTCGGCCTGATCGCCCTGCTCACCGGTCGCAAGATCCGCTGGGACGCCGCGAAGGAAGTGATTCTGGAGGATGCCGAGGCGACGAAGCTGCTGAATCGGCCTTACCGCGCGCCGTGGGCGGCGGTCTGACCCTGCTACTCGAAGATCACCGTCCGGTTGCCGCAGAGGAAGACGCGATCCTCGAACACCAGGCGCAGCGCCCGTGACAGCACCATCTGTTCGACGTCGCGCCCCGCCTGCTGCAGGTCGTCGGGGGTGTGCGTGTGGTTCACGGGAATCACCTGCTGGACAATGATCGGGCCCTGGTCGAGCTCCTCGGTTACGAAGTGGGCGGTGGCGCCGATCACCTTCACGCCGCGTTCGAAGGCCTGGAGGTAGGGGCGCGCGCCGGCGAACGCCGGGAGGAACGAGTGGTGGATGTTGATCAACCGCCACCGGTAACGGCCCACGAATGCGGGCCCGAGGATTCGCATATACTTCGCCAGCACCACGTAGTCCGGCGCGTGGCGGTCCAGCACCCGCTGCAACCGGGCCTCGTGTTCCTCGCGGGTCAGCCCCTCATGCGGCACGGCATGGAACGGGAGTTCGAATCGGCGGACCAGCGACTCGAGCGCGGGATGATTGCTCACGACGGCGAGGATCGTGGCGTTGAGTTCCCCGTAGGCGTGCCGGACGAGGATATCCGCGAGGCAGTGGTGCTCGCGGGTTGCCAGCACGATGACCCGCTTGGGTTCGAGTCGCGAAA
>JBBQML010000884.1:0-2413 GCA_038328885.1 Verrucomicrobiota bacterium
GGGAAGCGAGAATGTTTTTCCCTCCTCACCGAATGCCTCGACGGTGATGTGGGGACCATTGTTCGCCTCGGGATACCACTCGGCCCGTCCGACCACCAGGCGCAGGACCAGCGTGTCACGATGCATGACGCCGGCCGGCACCCGATTGTCGTTCGGCACGACGCGTTCCGGTGCGTCAGCCGGCCCGCCGCGAGGCAGGCCGGAAAGCATCAGCATCACGAGCAAACCGGCATAGAGGGGACGATTCATACCCACCTCCACCGCAGTGTCACCTTCGGCAAGGAGCCTACGATTGCACGTCCGGATAGACGGTGGCCAGCGGAAAGCTGCCGCCCGCCATCCGCTCGGCGCACCAGGCGGCGGTCCGGCGGCGGGCATCCTCCGGCGCGTCCGCGTGGCGATCCGAGCTCCCGCTGACGAACAGCTCCGCGTCCACCGACAGAATGTGCGGCGGATGCATCTCGAACGAATCCCCATGTTCCTGCATGTACCGAAAGCTGCACTGCTCGGCCACCCGCGCCAGCTCGGCGTCGTCCAGCGGTGCGGTTCCGAGAAAATCAGAGACCCGGCGGATCACCGCGGGCAGGTCACGCTTCATTTCCTCGAAGGTGACGAAAAGCGTATTCGGATGCTCCTGAGAGGCCTTCCACCAGCTTTCGACATGGGCCGGCCAGGTGCCCCACCACATCAGCTCGTCGGAGCGAAACCACTCCTCGATCTTGTCGGAGGAGGGAGCGAACCGGCCGGCGTTGCTCCGGATGAAGTCGGCGCAGCTCACGAAGCAGGAGACCGGGTGGCGAGCGACATAGATGTACCGGGCGTCGAGGCTCCAGGGAACATGGGTCGCCGGAAGGTGGGTCTTGATGATTCGTGAAGGGCGCTCGGTGCCGACCAGTGGAGCATCGTCCATCGAGACGGTCTTCCGTCCTTCGATCCACGGCGAGACGGCGTGCAGCGTCGAGCCGCTCTCGACCAGGTTTCCGGAACCGCGCAACAGCACCTGATACACGACGTGGAGCATCCAGGTCGTGCCGCATTTCATCTGAGTCGCGACGAAGATGTCCTGCGGACCGGCGGGCCAGGCGTCGGAGCGCGCGAAACTGGCGGGGCTGGTGGTGCCCTTGGGCGCCGCGAGGCCCCGATGCTGGAAACTGGTCCGCCTGAAATCGAAGTTCGAGAACCGGCTCATCAGCGCGAGGAAGGGAGCGAGCCTCCTTGCATGGCGACGCAGCGTCGTGCGGAAGGCTTCCCGTTCCGCAGCCGTGGCGCCGTAATAACCCCGCCCCTCGGTCTGCTTGTCTTCCCACGAGAGCACCGAGGCGACGTACATCATCCCCCCGAAGAGCAGGATCGCGGCCACCGCGGTCAGGATCGCGGTCCAGATCAGAATCCGCACGATTACCGGCTCAGGACCTCTCCCGCCGCGGCTTCCCGAACGCGGCGTCGAACGCCTGACCCGCGGCGGGGAAATCCAGTCGGCGCACGAAGGCCGCGGCCTCGGCAGCACCGTGCTCGCGGTCCATCTGGGGATCTTCCCACTCCACCGACAACGGACCCCGGTACCCGATCTGCCCCAGCGACCTGATCACCGCCTCGAAATCGATGCGACCCCGTCCGGGCGTACGGAAGTCCCACGCACGCCCTGGCGCGCCGAACTCGGTATGGCCGCCGAATATTCCCGCCTCGGCGGGCACGCTGCTCCACCAGACGTCCTTGACGTGAGTATGGAAGACCCGTGCACCGAACTCTCGCAGGAATGCCAGGTAGTCGACGCCCTGGTAGCCGAAATGGGAGGGATCGAAGTTGAATCCGAAATGCCGGTGGCTGCGCACCGCCGCCAGAGCCCGACGGGTCGAGGCGATATCGAACGCGATCTCCGCGGGGTGCACTTCGAGCGCGAAGTACACATCCGCCTTGGCGAAGGCATTGAGGATCGGACGCCAGCGCGTGCCGAAGTCCGCGAAGCCGGCGTCGATATCCCCGGGAAGATTGGGAGGAAAGGAATAGATCCGGCTCCAGATGGAGGAACCGGTAAAGCCGTTCACCACGGTGCGGCCGGTGAGGGCCAGGTATTTCCTGACGGCGGCGGGGGCGGCGTCGAAGAACTTCCGCGCCGCCTTCGCGGTGTCGATCATTTCTCCGGCGGCGCGGCGGCGGACTCCTTCGGGCTGACCGTCGCCCCAGACGTGCTCAGGGACGATGGCCTGATGGCGCCGGTCGATCAGGTCGCAGACCGCCTGTCCCACCAGGTGATTGCTGATCGCAAAGCAGTGCAGGCCATGGTCCTTGAGCAGAGTCCACCTGTCCCGGACGTAGCCGCGCTCGGTCAGCGCGCGCTGCACATCGAAGTGATCGCCCCAGCACGCCAGCTCGAGCCCGTCATAGCCCCACGAGCGGGCCTTTGCGGCGAGGC
>JBBQML010000885.1:0-2410 GCA_038328885.1 Verrucomicrobiota bacterium
GGCGTTGCGCACGCCGTTCTCCGCTCATCAGTTACGGACTCTCGACAAGCCCAGAACCTAGACAGGACAACGGCGTGCGCTCGTTCAGGCGCGCCCAACCACCCACGGAAGTAGCAGGAGAGCCAAATCTCATGATCATCTCCATACGGTGGGGTATGCAGAAACCATACGCATGCGTACGGAGACGTGTCAATACGCATGCGTACGGAGACGTGTCGATACGCATGCGTATGGACGTATGGGCGAGGGAGCTCAGTGCGGGATGCGGGAGGCCTGACGGCAACCGGACGTCGCCCTCACCTCACCTTGCGGTGAACCATGTACTGGTCACGTCTGGCCCGGGCGCTGGGCCCACTGTGCCGTAGCGGTGCTGGGCAACGCCGTCCCCGAACGGGATTCGCTCAGGCGGCTGGCGTAACCGAGTCGTCCTCGACACTAGGTTCCCTGGCGGCGCTTCTCGGCGGCCGGTGCCGGCAACCACGCCCGGATCGGCAGGATCATCTACCGCCAGTGACGGGGCTGGACCTGGGTTCAGTCAGCGACGCCGGCGAGGATCTCGACGACCTGCTTGACGTGTGCCCGGAAGGCGCGCCCCGTAGGCAGCAGCTCGGGGGTGGCATGGGCCAGCTGGGAATGCCCGAGGAACGCGGTGTAGGCGAGGAGCGCCTGGTCACGAGCGCGCGCTCGTGACAAGCCGACCTCGGTGAACAGCGTGGCCAGGAAGTCGAGACGCCGGGTGGTGACCCGAGAGAGCACAGGAGCGACCAACGGGTGTGGGGCGCTGGCCTGGAGGGCGAGCTCGATCGCCCTTGCATCCAGCTGGGGCGGCGCCCCCTGCTGCGCAGCGGAGGAGAACGCCAGCGTGAGCAGGCCGCGCAGGCGGGTGGCCGCATCCTGGGAAGAGTCCACGCTTGCGATCACCAGCTCCGTGTCCCGCCGCTCCCACAGGTCGAGAGCCGCCGCGAGCAACGCGTTGCGGTCGGAGAAGTGCCAGTAGAAGCTGCCTTTCGTCGCCCCGAGCGACTTCGCGATCGGCTCGACGGCAACCGCGGCGACACCTCCATTGGCGAGCGCTTCGAGCGCCGCCTCCGCCCAGTTCGCCGCAGTCAAGGATTCGCGCTTCACAACAACCATTCCCATACGGTAACGTACGGAACTACCTCCATACGGGGGCGCATGGAGGAACTGATGAAAACCAGGCAACATTCGGTTGCGTCGTGGCGTACCGCCGCGGACCAAACGGGCTACACCCCGTCGTCACGACGCAGCCGCGCCATGGCCGTGGCCCTACCGGACTCCCCACTGCTCGGTCCCGCACTGCCGCGAGTGGACTGGTGCGACGCCTACGCAGTCTCCTACCCCGCAGCTCCGCCAGGACAACCCCAGCAGTGGGCGGACGCGATCTTCCGCTCGCCGCCGGCCGGGATCGGCGTGCTCTTTGCCGCCCGTGAGGTGCTCGTCCGGCTCGTCGGCATCGAGCCGGGGGGAAGCCACGTCTTCGACGCTGTCGCCACCACCGAACGTGAGGTGCTGCTCGGTATCGACCAGGAACACCTCAGCTTCAGGGCATCTGTCCTCCTGGAGCCCTCACGGGTCGTCCTGAGCACCGTCGTCCAGGTGCACAACCGCCGTGGGCGGTTCTATTCGGCCGTCGTCCGGCCCCTGCACCCCTTCGTGGTGCGCACGATGCTGACGCGCGCCGCCCGCGCGATGAGAGCAACCCCATGACCGCCACCAGGGTCGTGCGAGCCCAGGCGATTGCGTACTTCGCCGAGGTGACCCTTCCATGATGACCTCGAAGCTCGCTGCACTTGCGGAGGACCCGGAGTTCTTCATCGAGCCTCCCGAGGGTTCCCACCGGGTCGTCGACGAGCGGTTCTGCCTGGTCATCGGTCCGCACCGGCGGTGGGCCGGCGTCTCAAGGCTGCGCCTCCCGCCGCGGGTGGACGACCTGTCATCGACCGTGGCGGAGTTCCACGAGATCGCCGCCGGTATCGAGCAGGTGGTCTGGAACATCGGTTCCTCGGCCACCCCGACATGGCTGCCCGACACGCTGCGCCAGCTGGGGCTCCGTGCTGCAGATCCACCCATGGATGCCGTCTGCGCCGGCATGGCACTCGCCGAGGAGTCGCCAGGGGTCGACGGCGTCGAGGCGCCGGATCGACACCTTCGAAGAACACCTCGCGGGGCTCGAGATCATGCTCGCTGCAGCTGCCTGGACCGAGCGTGGCGCGGCCGACGAACGAGCCAGAGCGAAGGAGACCTTCGGACGGCGGCAGCGCCGCGGCGGCTACCAATGGCTCGCATGGGTGGAGGGACGCCCCGTGGCCTACGGCCTGGCCGACCCAACTCCGGCCGGCCCGGTGCTCGCCGGAGGTTCCACGCTGCCCGAGGCACGCGGTCGAGGCTG
>JBBQML010000886.1:0-2387 GCA_038328885.1 Verrucomicrobiota bacterium
CCCGTAGAACGTGACGCGATGCCAGCCCCAGCGGTCCCACTCGGTGAACAGCTTTTCGAAGTCGCCGACGGGTTCGGCGCATAGCTTGGTGCGGCAGGCGCGATCATCCGGATCGTTGCCAACGGCGCGGGCCTGATGGAACAGGATCTCCTTCCGGGCGCCGTCGAATTCGAGCGAGGTGGTGAGGTAGCCGGCGGGGAGGAGGGATCTCACCGAGGCTCCCTGGCGGTCCTCGGAGTGGGTCAGGATCGAGAAGGCATTTTCGGGGCCAGCGGGACCGAAGGCGCGGTTCGACGCCACGCAGTGGGCATAGATGATCTGGCGCTTGGCGGTGTCCAGGACCGGATCGGAGATGTACCCAGGGCGGCCCTGGGTGAGGACATTGCCGATGACCATGGTGGCGGCGGAACGGACGTCGGCTTCGCAGCCTCCGATGAGGCCCTCATTGATGAGTTGGTGGAAGCCGAGGCAGGGGTAGGCGTGGATGTGCCCCCCGTAGAAGCCGCCGAGACAGTTGATGGTGATGCCGTTCGCGCCGTGCCGCTTCAGCAGGGCCTTCTCGGCGAGGTACATCGCGGCGGAGGCCTGGAGAGTCTCACGCGAGACCCCCTCGACCTTGGTGGCTGTCTTCTCCCAGCGGTCAGCAACGGCGTGGGCTTCGTCCGGGTCCGCCTCTTTCCAGGCCTGGTTCAGCTCGGAGAACGGCAGTCGTTGGACCGGCACGCCGGCTACGGAGGGTTCCTCACCCGAGGTCTGGTCACGCACCACTAGCACACGCGAGGTCTTCATGCGGGCCATGCAGTCCTCGGGGCCGAGGCATTTGACATCGTCGGCGAGACACGGTTCCGGGCCGGGCTTGAGGGTGCGGCGGGTGCGGACCCGGTGGGTGGCGGCGACGAACTCCTGCGCCGTGCCGCCTCGCTTTACGACGCCCATGCATTTCACGGCGTCGGCGAGGTCGGCGATGTTCGAGGAGGCCACGAAACCGACGTTGGGTGCGCGGTTGCGAAGGAAGCCGGCGTTGTAGACGAGGAACCCGCCGCTGCCGCCGTACTGGAAGTCCGCGTAGAGAACGGGTTTGCCGGAGGTCGCGAGGGTCTGCACGACCTGGTTCCAGCAGTTGAGCTGGTACACGAGGTAGCCGTCGATGTTGCCGGCTGCCTGGTCGTCCTGGAGGACCTGCTTCGCCTGTTCGGGTCCGGTGGCCTGGGCCGAGGCGAATTCGAAGCCCGGGCAGCGTTCGCGGAGTTCGCGTTCGGTACGCTGCATGACCGGTCGGAAATCGAAGCCCTGGTTCGGCCAATCGGGTCCCGACTGAACGGGGGCGTGCAGGGCGTAGACGATCCGGACGCGGGTGTTGGTCGTGGCGGTGGCGGTGGGTGCGGCAGCGCGGGCGCTCTCACGGAGGAGGCCGGCGAGGCCGACGCCGACGAGTCCGGTGTGGGCCAGGAAACTGCGACGGTTGAGTGGGCAGCAAGCGCAGCCGATCGGGAGGGAGGTCTTCATATCGGTCCGGTCAGTTCCCACGGAGGGGCGTTGAGCCGAGTAGTTCTGGCGCCTTCCGCGGGATGAGTTGAGCCGACGTATGAGATGTCCGGTGGTGCGGGGCAACGAAGTTGGGGCGAACGGGCGGGGGGAAAGGGCAGCCTTTGCGCGACCCGGTTCATCGCGCGGCGGGTGCGGATGTAGAGCAATTCGATGGCGCTCGCGCCCGCGGTGCCTCCACGAGGTTTTGGTAACCGGATACCAAAGCGCCGCCTCGCGAGGCTCCTCGGCGCACTCCAGGGCACGCCGCCCGCTCCCGAGTGCGGTGGGAAGCAACGCGCGACGCCGCTTTGGTAGGGTCCACCGCACCGACAATTCGGGGATGCAGTGGACCGCCCGGGGCCGAGGGGATCGGCGCCTGGGTTGCGGCGGAGGCTGGTGGGGGTGAACCTTTTCGGCACGACAGGGGACACAGATGCAGGTGACCAAGGACCGGGAGTGCATGGAGCAGCCGCCGACCGGAGCCGGGGAGGACTGGCTTGCGGAGGCGCGGGCGGGTGATCCCGAGGCGTTCTGTCGGTTGGCGGGTCTCCAGGAGGAGCGTCTGCTTCGGCAGGCCGTGGGCCTGAGCGGCAACATGGCGACGGCCGAGGATCTGGTGGTGGAGACCATGACGGAGGCGTGGCGGAGCCTGGCGCGATTCGATGGCCGGTGCCGGCTTTCGACCTGGCTGTATGCAATCCTGCTGCACCGGTTCCAGAAGCACGTGCGCCGCCAGCGGTGTCGGCCGTCCGGCGGGGAGCGGATGACGGGCGCGGAGCTTCGGCGAGGGGAGGACTCGCTGGCCGGGTTGGCGGACGATGGACCGGTGGGGCCGGAGGTCCTGGTGTCGGCGGAACGGT
>JBBQML010000887.1:0-2385 GCA_038328885.1 Verrucomicrobiota bacterium
CACTAGCAGCCTGTTGAAGCTTAAACTCCAGGGGCAACGGTCAGCGCTTTTGGAAACAAGAAAGCCTTGGCGGGCCGCAGCCCTGCGAACCCGGTTCAGGTGAACCTTGTCTAGCGGCGGATCGTACATGATGATTCCCGAAGGTATGCCAAACGGACAAGTTGTCAATCCAGCATCGATTCAAGCATCGCCCCTAAGCCGCGTTGACCCAAGGCTCCCACGCCTCGGCTTCCGGCTTCATCTCCATCGCCTGCAGGGCCATGGCGAGGGCCAGCCAACAGACTTGGACGCCCGCGCGCTGGCGCTATCGCTCACATCCTCAAAGGACTGACGGTGACGCGGCCCGGAATGTTCCGAATGCAGAGCCCGGCGACGCCAGCGACGGCGTTGGCGAGGTCATCATGGCCATGCGGCGGGTGATCAATGCTTTCGCGGCCGCCACGGGCGACACGTCGCTCCAGGCTGGCGATTTGGGAAACAAGGGCGTCGTTATCCAGCAGCACCGCCCGCCGACTGTTGAGGAGCGGAAGGAAGTCCTGGAATAGCTGAGACTTGGGCTGATCGGCGAGGTCGTAGGTAATGCCGTGGCGGCGGAAGGCTTCGCGAGGCCATTCGCCCGCATACCGATCACCCGTGACCCGGGCGAGGCCATAGGTTTTCAGCAGGCCGGCGAACTCCTCGACCACCGATTCCGGACTGAACGGCGGCTTGCGTTCGCGCGTCGCGTCCACAACGGCCTTGCCATCGGCCTCGTGGGCAATCGCCAGGGTCATGGCGTCCGCACCACCCCCGCTGGGGTCAACGAATGCCCGATAGCGACGGCCGGACGAATACGGCCGCTCTTGAACGTCCAAAGCGACACAAGCCTCGACGATCTCACGACTGACAAAGGCCTCGAGGTCGTTGCGGAACTCCCCGCCGAACTCCGACGCCGCAACCGCCGCGTCTCTCGCGTAAGCCCGATCAATGACCCGCTGGGGCAGGGAGCTGTTAAAGGTCCGGGAGGCCCCTTTGGCGACCAGGACGCGCGGGTCACCATCGGGCCCGTAGTCGCGACGGTAGGTGGCGTAGAGCTCCCCCTTCTTCGCGTAAGGGCTGGAAATGACAAACAGCGGCCCCCCGGTCGTGGCCAGTGCCGGGCGGAGTGCATTCAGGATCTCGGCATCGGGGTTGCTCGAGCCATCGATCATCCAGAACGCGACTTCGTCAGCGATCACGGCCACGGCCGTCACACCCCGGACGGTGCGGAAGTTGGCGGGCCTGACCTCGACGTCCACACCGGTATTGAGACGGATGATCCCGGAAACCTGGCCGATGATGGTCTGTGAAAGGACCGGTGAATGCTCCAGGACCCCCAAGACGTGATTGAACGCGCGATCAGCTTGGGAGACGCTCGCCGCGAGGATGGGCAGCACGCCCCGCTCCCCGGGTGCAAGAACCGCCGTATGGTCGCACAAGCCCGCAACATAGGCCCCCAGCGTCCCGGCGGCGCGCGTCTTGCCACCCCGGCGGCCGACTATGCCCCAGAGCTCTTCAACCGGCTCCAGCGGCTCGATATCGCGGCCGGTCAGTTCGGTGAAGACTTGCCGCTCGGCATCGGTCAGACGCTCGCCCATGGATGCGATCAGCAGGACGCGCCAAGGCAACCAGGACGCGCCCGGGATGGCGTTGCCCAGAAGTTGCGGGTCGTCCAGCGCCCGACGCATGGAAACCTTCGGCCTCATGACCGCGAGTCCGCGAGATAGGCGTCAACGCCGGGGGTGATGTTCCGGGGCCGCCGTTTTGTGCCAATTGTTTCCAGCATCCGGCGGAGGTGGCCCGCTCCCCTGGCATACAGGTCGAGTTCCGCGGGGGTGGCCTGACCGTGCGTGGCGAACCGGGCTTCCATCCGCTCAAGCTCGACGGTCAGGGTGGCGATGCGGCGAACCAGAGATCGTTCGGCCTCAGTGACACGGGCGAGGCCGCCCAGGTCGTCTATATGGTTTTCGATCAGGTCCCTGAGCCGCCGAACCCATGTCGAGCGGCCATCAACACCCGGCAGCACTTCCGACCCATTGGTGACCGCTGAGCGATGAGTCGGCTTTGCAGTTGTGATGGGTTCGGCGGTCATCGGAGCCCTTTCGGCCGCTAGGCGGCCTTATCCGAGAACACAGGATTGGCGACGTTTTCGCCTGTGATCTTGGCCAGGATGAGTGTGTTGATATGCGCGCGGAGCTTCTCACGGTCTGCGGCTTCTGCCCGGGCCATGACGTCTGCGGCGAACCGAAGGTCAGCGGCGCTGAGCGCGGGAGCCGTCTGTTCCTCAATCTCGACCTCGCGGTCTGTCTCCACTGCCACTTGATCGAACCAGGCCTTGTAAACGTGAGACTCAATGCTTTCGAAGCC
>JBBQML010000888.1:0-2364 GCA_038328885.1 Verrucomicrobiota bacterium
GGGGAGGTGGTCCCAGCCACGTCATGCTGAGCCGCCACGAGATTGATCTGCTTCACCCCTCCGATGTCAGGCAAGGCGGCGAGCTCGAGAGCCGAGAAGGAGTTGAAAGGCTTGAGCGAGTGTATTTTTCCGTCGCCACTGTCTCCTTGGCTGTACCAGATCAGGCTGTTGGAGGTGTCATAGGCCAATCCGAAGGCCGAGGTCGTATCGTGATAGAGCGCTACGGGCGTTAGCTGGCCTGACACAGGCACGGCTTGTACGCTTAACGCCCCAAGTGCAGATGCCAGGACGCCGAGTGGCAGCTTGAGTCGATTTGTGGTATTCTGCTTCATTCTTTTCCTTTATGCGGGTGACTTGTGGGTCTGGAGGGTTGGTTTGGATCCACCATTGCTAGACCGGGCGTACGATGGTTCGACTTGCTACGCTCGCCAGGTGTTTCACGACTCGCAAAGCAACAGACATGCCAGGCTTCTTAGAGTGCCCGCGGTCATCGATCTTAGTGTCTGATAATCAATTATTTGAAGCGAAATGGAGCCGAAGACCACCCATCCTTTCCGGCCTTGGACGGGCATCGACTGTAATAATTTCCGACATAAAGGGGCCTACTAGCCGGACGCGCTAAGGATTCAACTCCATGGCATCACGGTAGATGCACACTGTCTGCGATTCCGGCATTTCGGCGTTTACGGAGGTCCACTGGAGACGGAGGGCGGTGGCCTGGTGTCCCTTCCGGACCCATCATGCAGGGGCGAGACGGGATCCGTGCGCCAACCTGGTGCATGAAAGGGGGTCCCGACTGCGCGGGGCACCGCGAAAACTGGTTCGGGCCGTTCAGAGTGATCGGCAGATCTGGACTGGGCGGCGGCCATTCCTGCCCTGGCCCCACCGTGCGCGTGAGCGAGGCATGTTCCAGTTCGTTCCGATCACCTGCCTTGGAACGGTATGCCTGCTCGGTTACGCCCTCCCCTCGCTTTCCTTGAGCGCGTTCACCGCCTCTTGGCAACGCACCGAGACCGACGCCTTGGTTCCAGCCTCCCCGCGTCGCCAGTGACGGCACACCCGTCGGGCGCCGCTCCGGCGGCCTACCAAAGAGGTCGGCTTGAGCGGCGGCGCGCTGCATGGCTTGCTGCCCGCGTGGAGGCAGGCAGTGCTGGTGGTCCCGGTGCAGGCGGCCGCAACCGCGATGCCCGCCGGATCCGTGGAGGCAGGCGACTGACGCCTCAGAAGTACTTGTCGACGATCCAGGCCGGCTGCCAGGGGTCGGGCTTTCGGACGTAGCCCTCGAAATCGACCTCCCGCGGGTCGGGTTGGGTGACGTTCAGCGGTTGGGTGTCGCCCACGCGTTGCTGCCATTCGTGCAGCCGGCTGGTCAGTCGCTGTACTTGGTCGGCCCGACGCGGGTCGGCCGCGAGATCGCGGGTCTCCTCAGGGTCACGGCGCAGGTCGAATAACTGCCGGTGGTTGATCCGAGGGTACACGATGAGCTTCCAGCGCTCGTCCCGAACCGCCCTCATGGTGTCGGTGAACGGGAGGAATACGGAATCGCGGACGCGCCGTTTGGAACCGGTCCAAAGGACCGAAAGATCTTCGCCCGCGAGCTGGAGATCGCCCAGGGGGAGATGCGCGAGCCGAGCGATCGTCGGGAAGAGGTCCAGGAGGTAGGTGAAGGCCCTGGTGGATTTTCCGCGCGGGATGCCTGGTCCGGCGATGATCAAAGGGCACTGCATGCTGTGCTCGTAGACGCTTTGCTTGCCGAGCAGGCCATGACTGCCCAGCGCCAGACCGCTGTCGGCGGCGAACACGACGTAGGTGTTCGTGGCGTGGGGTGAGGCCGCCAGCGCCTCGAGGATCCGGCCGATCTGACCATCCAGATGCGTGATCAGGCCATAGTACTCACAAAGCTGCTGGCGGATGATCTCCGGCGTCCGCGGGTACGCCGCCAGGTTCTCGTCCCGCAGGTTCTTCGTCCACCCGTTGTTGAAGGGATGGACGGGGAGGAAATTGCCGGGCAAGGGCGGCGGCCGGCGGTAGTACGGCTCGCGAAACTCCTCCGGCGGATTGCGTGGGTCGTGCGGTGCGGTGAAGGCGACGTAAGCGAAGAACGGCCGATCACTGGCGGGCTCCCGAAGAAAGGCGATGGCCGCCTCGGCGAACTCCTCGCTGGAGAACCGTGCCGCGGTTCGGACGGGGGTGAGGCGGCCGGCGTCGAAGTCTACCACCGGGACTTTCGTGTGGTCGGCCATCCCGCCGAAGAACACCGAGCGACCCCGCTGGAACGCACGGCGGAAGGAAGCCTGACCGTTGTGCCACTTGCCCGTCCCGAAGGTCACGTAACCGGACTCCCCCAGAAGTTCGGGCAGGAGT
>JBBQML010000889.1:0-2362 GCA_038328885.1 Verrucomicrobiota bacterium
CTCCCCAGCGGCGAGGAGTTTTTCGGCCTCGGTCGGCTGTTGTTCGTAATACTCCTCGATGGCAGCGAGCGTGGCCGTGACCTCGGTGAGTTCCTCGTGGTGGAGCGGACGCGCGAGGACGTGGCGGGCGATCCGGTCGAGGGCCCCCTCGGGGCGACCCTCGCTTTCCCGAAGGCTGGCCTCCGCGAGTGCGCGGGAGGCCTCGAGGAACTGCGGGTCGTTGAGCGTGGCCAGCGCCTGGAGCGGGGTGTTGGTCCGCTCGCGGCGTACCACGCAGGTCTCCCGGCTGGGGGCATTGAAGAGATCCAGAAGCGCAGGCGGGGCAGAGCGCTTCCAGAAGGTGTACAGGCTCCTGCGATAGAGAGCTGCCCCGTTGTCCCGCTGGTAGCGGCGGGTGTTGCTCTCGGGCATCGCCACCGCCTCCCAGACTCCGTCGGGCTGGTACGGTTTTACACTTGGGCCACCCACGTGGTGTTCGAGAAGTCCGGCGGCGGCGAGCGCGCTGTCCCGGACCATCTCGGCGTCCATGCGAAAGCGCGGGCCGCGGCTGAGGAGCCGGTTGGCGGGGTCTTTCTCCACTTTCGCCGGAGTCGAGGCGGCGCTCTGGCGGTACGTGGCGGACGTCACCATCAGCCGGAAGAGGTGCTTGATGTCCCAGCCGCTCTCGACGAACTCCACCGCCAGCCAGTCGAGCAGCGGCTGGTTTACCGGGGCCTCCCCGGCGATGCCAAAATCCTCGGCGGTGCGGACGATGCCGGTGCCGAACAACTCCTGCCAGAAGCGGTTGACGGTCACCCGCGCGGTCAGGGGGTTCCGGGGGTCGACCAGCCATCGGGCGAGGCCGAGGCGGTTGGTGGGGGCGCCGGCTGGCAGCGGGTGGAGCACTGCCGGGGTGGCGGCGGCGACGGCCTCCCGCGGTTGGTCGTACTGGCCGCGGAACAGGACCGCGGCCATGGGTGGCGAGTTCGTGCGCTCCCTCTGCACGTGCGTGACGGGGTGCCGGAGTCGGATTCCTTCGCTCTCATCCTCCAGCGCCTGCAGCGCGCGGCGGGCGTCCTGAAATGGCGCCTGGGTGAGGAGGAAGTACTCGAACATCTGCTGGCGATCCTCCGCCTTCCATCCCGCAAGCGGTGTGACCAGCAGGTCGTCCATCTCCTCCGCTCGCGCCAGGGCGCGCACCTCGGGACCAGCGAGCACCCGGGCGTACAGCCGGAAATCCAACAGGGCGCCACCGGCGAAGGACGGGCCCGCGCTGCGCCGGCCCAGCCGCAGCGGAGTGCGGACGCGGATCGTGCCCCGGACCCGCGACGGCCCCTCGGTTTCGGTCTCCGCCGCCACGCCGTCCACGTAGATCCGGGTGCCGTCGGGTTTGCCCGAACCATCGAAGGTGACGAGGACGTGCTGCCACCGGTCGGTCTTGGCGAGGCGCTGTCGGGTGCGGACCTTGAGGGCGTTGTCGGGCCATTTCTGGACAAAGTGGGCGGCGAACTGGCCGTCCTGGTACCAGAGGTCCCAGCCGCGGTGGTCGTCGGCCTCATCCATGCGTCCGAGGATCGCGGTGGGCTCCTTCAGGGAGGCGGGCACGCGTACCCAGGCGCCGAACGAGAAGGGCTGCCCGAGGTCATAGTCTCCGGCCTCGCCCAGCGGCAGGGAACTCCCCGGCTCGAACTGCAGGGTGCTGCCGGACCCGTTGCCCTGGTTGCTGTCCCAGCGCAGGGAACCCTCGGCGGTGAATTTCAGGGGGATGCCCGCAGGGCCGGCGCCGGCAACGTTCGTGCCGGCGCCCTCCGGGAGTGGCACCCGCAGGTCGAGGTCCCGGCCGAGTTCCCGTTCGAAGTGCGCGAGGCGCAGGGCGCCGGCCCACTCCTGGAAGGGCGGCTCCGCCTGCTGGCGCCTCGCCTCGCGGAGCGTCCGCGCTTCGTTGATCTCACCCGGCAGCAACCGCCACCGGGCCATGTCCTCCGGGCCCTCGATGACCGTCATGCTGGCATTGGCGCCGTCCTTCACGTTGCCGTCGAACCCGCTCTGGGTCGTGTTTCGGAAGAACGCGGCGAGCGAGTAGAAGTCGCGGGTCGTCAGCGGGTCGAACTTGTGGTCGTGACAGGACGCGCAGTTGGCGGTGAGTCCCAGCCAGACCCAGCCGGTGGTGGTGACGCGGTCGTTCGCGTAGTTGACCTGGTTCTCCTCCTCGATCGTGCCGCCTTCGTTGGTGGTGGCGTTGCAGCGGTGGAACCCCGTGGCGACGAGTTGCTCGTCTGTCGGTTCGGGCAGCAGGTCGCCCGCGATCTGCTCCACGGTGAACCGGTCGAACGACAGGTTGCGGTTGAAGGCGCGGATCACCCAGTCGCGGTACGGCCACATC
>JBBQML010000890.1:0-2361 GCA_038328885.1 Verrucomicrobiota bacterium
GGCACAGGGACACTGGCGGTCGTTGTTCCCCACCGACGACCCCCTGGACCATTCCGTGTGGGAGCCGGGGCCGGCACAGGGACACTGGCGGTCGGGGGCGCTTTGAAGCGGAAGCGTTTCACGATTCCACCCCCGGACTCCCAGAGCTGGATCTCGGCGTACTTGTGGGGCGATGGCTCGGTAGCCAGCACCTTGAAGGCAGTTCGCTGGTCGAGGATGTCGGTCTCCCCCCCGGCGATCAGGTCGGTCACCTCGGAGCCGGCAACGATGCCGATGGTGAGGGCGGTTCTCATCGGAGGCTCGCAGTGACCAGATTGATCGAACAGGTGTTCGTGGTGGCCACCACGATCGACAGGGCGAGTGGCAGTCCCGGTTGACCGGCGTAACACGGGCCGAGGACACTGATCGTGGCGGCTCCGACCGGGATCTTTGCCCCAGCGGTCAGCTTGTAGACCACATCGCCGGCCGAGAGGGCGCTGGTGAGGGTGCCGGTGAGTACGAGGTTCGTCGCGGTGGCCGAGCTGACGGTGGCCTTTTGGTACAGGTCCGCTCCCACGGCGCGGATCAGCACCGTGTCGGCCGCCGTGAACCCGCCCGCCGAGACCAGGTTCGTCCCTGAGACGGAGCCCAGGGACACCAGGACGCCAGTCCCGGCAGTCCAGAACTGGACCTCGGACCCGGCTTTGTCGGTGGTGGCATTCAGGTACTCGACCACCGGGGTTCCGCCCCGGGCGGCGGTGACGACGTAGACGGAATTCGATGCGCCCGTGCCGGTGCCAACACCGGACACGAGATTCGAGTCGCCGAAGGCACTCAGTCCAAGGGCGCACAGGCCCACAGCGAGCAGCGTTGGTAGGGATTTCATGGTCGATGGGGTCGAGGACGTGGCTGGAGCGGGAGACGGATCAGGCGCTGAAGATCCGCTTCAGGGCGGCAGTCTCCAGTTTCGCATACCCGTAGTTGCACTCGATGATCTCCTTCTGCGTGTCCGTCGCGGGGTCACCCCAGACGCGGTATTCGAGCGAGAGCCCGCTGTCGGCGTCGGTGATCACCTGGTACTCGGACAGCGTCGCCCGGACCGCTGGAGGGGGGGTAATCGGGCTGAACGCCACCGCCATTGCGGACGGCAGGATGGCCATGCCCACCAGGTTTTCCGCATTCCCGGGAAGGCTCGCGACTTCGTAGGCCTCGAACCCGGCGACCTTGCCGCCCAATCGACCTTCCCGCACGGGGTCCGTCGAACCGGCGTTCTGGTTGCCCAGGCGGGCGTCTTTAAGCAGGTACTCGTAGTGGCCGGCATCGAGGATCAACGACCGCCCGACGCTGGTCCACCGGTCGACCGTGCAGAGCCGGCGCAGGGTGAGCACATCGTCGAGGTCGAAGGCGTTTGCCGCCACGGCCGGCAGGGTCGTCGCCCCGAAGTTCGCCGCCGTGACGACGCTGAAAATGTCGTCGAGGATGTCCGCCGCTAGCTTCTCGACCTTCATCATCACGATCTTCTCGATCGCGAGATACGGCTGGCGGTTCCACTCGTCGCCCGTGAAGGACAACGACTGGTACTTGCGCTTGTTCACCGTGACCTCCTTGGTCTGCACGTCGGACACGTTCCCGGCCGTGTAGGTGCCGTTGAAGTCGACGGTGGCCTCGCCGTCGAGGGGGTAGTACGGGATGAGGATCTTGTTCGTGCCCAGGAGTTGCACGTTGCGGAACACCGTGGCGAAGGCCATCACCGGCAGGATGCGGCGTTTGAAGGCCCGCATTGCGTTGTTGAGGATGACGTCGCGCTTGAGGGCGGCGGGGATCGTGTTGGCCATGTTGGGGGCTCGTTGGGGGGTGGATGAATCGGCCGGATCAGCTTTAGGCGACCAGCAGCTCCTTCAGTGCGGCAGCGTTCTTCGTGAGGAACTGAGCCTTGGCCTTGGGGTCGGTCAGGGCGCTGTACTGACCCAGCAGGTCGGAGCCGCCGGCCTCGGTCTTGGAAGGGGGGAGGACAGCGGTGGAACGGATGCCCTGCTTGGCCAGCTCGCTTGCCAACCGGAGGTTGAAATCGCGGTCCGTGGCCGCCAGGGCGTCGCGCTCAGACGTCAGGCTGGTGACGCTGGCCGTCCGGGCGATCAACTCAGTGCCGGTGACTTCGAGCCGGGCGCTGAGTCCATCACGCTCAAGCGTCAGGGCGAGCACCTGGGCGCGAGACTCGTCGCGCTCCTGCACTGCGGCATCACGCTCGGCGCTCAGCCGCTCGTTCGCCGCAAGGACATCGGTCTGGTCAGGGGTTGGGTTCGGCATGGCAGGGTCGGGTTGATTTCAGCGTTTCAGCAGACGCGGAACGTCAACTGCGCGCCCGTTCACGGGCCAGTGATC
>JBBQML010000891.1:0-2359 GCA_038328885.1 Verrucomicrobiota bacterium
GGCTCTCCCCGTCCCGATTCCCGGTCAGTCGACCGGAAACGCGAACAGCGTGACGCTGCAAGGGCCGACGGCGAGGGTGTTGCCCGGTTCGACGGCGGCTTCGCGAATCACCACGCGCGGCGGCTGGTCGGGATCGTTGAACGTCTTCGGATCGGTGCCGGCGATCTCACGGCGTTTGCCAGCGGCCCCGAGTTTCGCACCGGTAAGGGTGAACGGAATGAGCTGCGGTTCGAGGGAGGCGTTCACAACGCCGAGGGTGAGGGTCTTGCGGTCGCTGCTCCACGCGGCCTGGGCGTCGATGGTCCCCTCGGTCCGGGTGGCCACGGGAATCTCGCCGAAATGATGCCGGTAGAGTTTGAGGACCAAGCTCAGTGGTCTCGAAGGCGGCGTTGCGGCGGCTGACCTTGATGGCCCCGATCACGTCGACGGTCTGGGCGTAAAAGGCGGAGTGGATGAGGTCGCTCTGCCCGGCGTACTCGTGGACGCCGGCGGCGATACCGAGGGCGTCCGCCAGGAAATACCGGGTACCGAGTTCGCCGAAGAGATGCGGGCCGTACCAGTAGTTCCATTCGGTCATGGCGATGCGGATGTCGTGTCCCCGGAGGTTGGGCATTTCAGCGCCGGCCTTGCGGTGGAACTCCGCCTTGGACCGGATGCTGCCGGGGATCTGTAGGACGTGGGCGAGGAGATCGGGACGTTCCTGGCAGTAGAAATGTTCGGCGATGGAATCCATGTGATTGACGCACTGCTTGAGGAGGCCGGTGCTCCAGGGCCCGGGGTTGCCGGAGGAGATGCAGAAGATGTTCGGATCCACCTCCGCATCTTGTCCACGACCCAGTTCTGCCTGGTGACATAGTGTTCGAGGGCCATGTAGCCGAGCTGCCATTTGCCCCACATCTCGTTGCCGACGCCCCAGTACTTCACCGCGAACGGCTGCGGGGCTCCGTTCTGCGCCCGGCGTCCGCCCCAAAGGGTGCCGGGCGCGCCGTTGCATTATTCAAGCTGCGCGGCGGCGGAATAGGCGTCGCCGAAACCGGTGTTCACCGTGATCCAGGGTCCGGCGCCCACCAAGCGGCAGAACCGGATGAACTCGTGCATGCCGAAGTCGTTGTGCTCGACACCGGTCCACGCCGGGTTGGTGCGGGGTGGACGCCGGTCGCGGTCCCCAATGCCGTCCCGCCAGTCGTAGCCGCTGACGAAATTGCCGCCCGGCCATCGGTAGATCGGCGCCGCCAACTCGCGGAGCAGCGCCAGAGTGTCCGCGCGTATCCCCTCGACGTGGTCGTCCGGCATGAGGGACACCGTGCCGATCCGGACCACGCCGGTGTTCACCCGCAGTTCCACCCAGGCCTTGTCCGTGGTCCCGGTGGCCCTGAACTCGAAGGGATACCGCCAGTACGTGCCGCCGAGGCCCTCGACCGTCAGCGAATCGCCGGCCTCCTGGTCGGCACCCCTCGACAGCGTGACGGATGCCGGCGCGGAGGCGGAGTCGGACCGGAGCCACACGTAACCGGTGTATGTCTTGCCGGCGGTCAGGCCCAGGTCCAACTGGCGCAGACCGCTGCCTGCACGGACTTGAGGCGAATGGCGGCCGACGAACGGCCGGTTGGTGTCCATGGTCACGCCGGCGACCTCACCGACGATTTGCCATGGTGAAGCGCCCACCACCGGATAGGGCGTCCCGGTGAGCTTCCGGTAGGGGCGGTACTCCCCGGTGATGGGGAAATGAAACTTTCGGTCCTCGAGCATCTCAGCCCAGATGCCGCCATAAATGCAGCGACCCAGGTGTTCGATGAACTGGCTGTAGACCAGGAGTGAGAGCGGTTCACGGGTTTGGGCAGCGTCGACGACGATGCGTGGCGGGGCGGTAGTGACCTGGGCCGGGGGAGACTGGGAAGCGGCCGAAGTGGGCGTCTGTGCGTAACCGCCCGGAGCGACGGCCATCAGACTCGAGAGCAGCGCCGCGGAAAGCCAGGATGGGGAGGCATTCACGGACAGATTGTGGAGCAGGGTCCCCGCCCAGCAACACCAACGAGGCGGCTTCATGCTACCAAGATTCGCCACATCGCCTTGGCCGCCGCGGCGAAGAAGTGCCGCCGGTTCTGTCACCCGTGATCCTCCCCGGCGATCCGGAGCCGGGCCTCATGAAGGGGTGCCGTGGGCTGGAGCGTCTGGTCGGTCGGTTGCTCCGTCATCCGGAGCGCCGCGAGCCGGCGCAGGCCTGGGAACCGCTCGGCGCGAGTGTGCAAACGCGTAGGCCACCGGGGTCAGGATCAAGGTGATGGCGGTGGAACCGAGCAGGCCGCCCATCACCGCCCGGGCCAGTGGAGCCTGAGCGTCCGAACCTTCGCCCACCCCC
>JBBQML010000892.1:0-2358 GCA_038328885.1 Verrucomicrobiota bacterium
CGCACCGAGATCAGCCGGATCGTCTTCCGGGGTCCCAATGACGGGCAGCGCCGCCGGCTCGCCGGCACCGCCTCGGCCCTGGGCTACAGCGAGGAACTCGTCGACCTCCTGCCGGAGGGCGATGAGGAGCCCGCCGTGCCCGCGGATCAATCCCACGCCAACGGCAATCCCGGCTCTGAAGCCCCCCCCCCGCCGCCCGCCACCCCCGGCAGCATCCCGGGCCTCGACCCGTCGTCGCGCCCAACGGCTTCGAACCCGCCCGACGGCCACCACGGCGAACGCAGCGATGTCCTGGAATCCTCGGGCACTGCCGTTTGGGGGCTCCTCGGCGGACTGGGGACGTTGATTCTGGGCGCCGGCGCCTGGGCGTGGTGTCGGGCTCGGAGGTCCCTCGGATGAACCCACTGAGCCTCATCGTGCGCGAACTGCGACACCACCGCCTCAACGCGGTGCTCGGCGTGCTCGGGCTGTCCATCGCCGTCGGCCTGTTGGTCGCCGTGCGCCTGACCACCGAAGCCGCCGAACGCGAAACCCGACGCGTCATGCGCGACCTCGGCTTCAATCTGCGAATCATTCCCCGCGCCACCGACATGGACCACTTCTGGAGCCGCGGCTATGCGGATCAGACGATGCCCGAGGACAGCGTCCAGCGGCTCGCCGCCCAGCACGGCGTGTTCCTCACTTTCAACCATCTCACCCCCACCCTCGAGGGACGCCTCACCGTGGCGGGACGGGAGGTCCTGATCACCGGGATCGGCGATACTGTGGTCGGTCCGGGAGAGGCCAAACAGCCGATGGGCTTCCGGCTGGCGCCGGGCCAACTGTTCCTGGGATACAGCGTGGCAGCGCGACTCCACGCCCAACGCGGGGCCACACTCGAATTGGGCGACCGCTCGTTCACCGTCGTGAAGATCCTCGCCGAGAGCGGCACCGACGAGGATGTGCGGATCTTCGCGGCGTTGGTGGATGCCCAGCATCTCCTCGGCCAACCCGGGCGCATCAATGAGATCAAGGCAATCGACTGCCTCTGCCTCGCGGCGGATCAGGATCCGCTCGACCAGTTGCGCGCGGCGTTGGAGAAGGCCCTGCCCGAAGCAAGGGTGCTCCAGTTGCGCACCCTCGCCGACGCCCGGGCCCGGCAACGGCAGATGGCGGAGCGTTACGCCCGTTTCGCCGTGCCGCTGGTCCTGCTCGTCGGTGCCGGGTGGGTCGCCCTGTTGTCCTGGCTCAACGTGCGCGACCGCGAAGTGGAAATCGGCCTCTGGCGCGCCCTCGGCCACGGATCATCGCACATCGCCGCGTTGTTCCTCGGCA
Source organism: Verrucomicrobiota bacterium (assembly GCA_038328885.1). Taxonomy (GTDB): domain Bacteria; phylum Verrucomicrobiota; class Verrucomicrobiia; order Limisphaerales; family CAIMTB01; genus CAIMTB01. Next base: position 1,315 of record JBBQML010000892.1, read on the forward strand.
AGGCCATGCTGCTCGGCCTCGTGGGCGCCGTCCTGGGCTACGGCGGCGGAACCTGGCTCGCCCTTCAGGCAGGCCCTGAAATCTTCCAGGTAACCGCCCGCAGCCTCGTCGCACAGCCCGCCCTCCTCGGCTGGGCGGTCGCGCTTACCCCGCTCTTCGCCGCTCTCGCCAGCCTCCTCCCCACCCTGCGCGCGCTCCTGCAGGACCCCGCGCGGACGCTGCGCGCCGACTGATGCCCACCGGCCCTCACGCCATGCTCCGCGCCGAGAACGTCCATCGCCGATTCCCCGCGCCCCGCGCCGGGAGATCACCCGACGCAGTGGTCGCCCTCGACGACGTCAGTTTCTCCATCGACCCGGGCGAGTTCGTGATCGTCCAGGGCGCCTCGGGGTCCGGCAAGTCCACCCTCCTGCTGACCCTCGGCGGCATGCAGCGCCCCAGCGCGGGCCGTATCCTGCTCGAGAACCAGGACCTCTACGCCCGGCCTGCGGACGAACGCAACCGCGCCCGGGCCCATCGCCTCGGCTTCGTGTTCCAGTTGTTCCACCTGGTCCCCTACCTCTCCGTGCGCGAAAACGTGCTCGCCGGTTTCCCGCGCGGCCCGGGGCCTTCCGCCGCGGAGAGGTTCCGACGAACCGACGATCTGCTCGAGCGCCTCGGCCTGGGCGAGCGAACCGCTCATCGCCCGGCCACCCTCAGTGCGGGCGAACGCCAGCGGGTGGCCCTCGCCCGGGCGCTCGTGAAACAGCCCGCGGTGATCCTCGCCGACGAACCCACCGGCAACCTGGATCCAGCCAACGCCGCGGAGGTCTTCCGCCAGTTGGAGAGCTTCCACCGCGCCGGCGGGACGGTGGTCGTGGTCACCCACGGCCACGATGCCGCCCCCTACGCCAACCGCACTCTGCACCTCGACCGCGGTCGCCTGCTGGCGCCCCCGTGAAATCGTTCCTTCCCTGGCCCCCATGAGAACTGCCGCCTGCACGCTCACGCTGCTCGCCCACCTGACCGCCGCCGCCGTCACAACCACCACCAAAACCAACCCCA
>JBBQML010000893.1:0-2358 GCA_038328885.1 Verrucomicrobiota bacterium
AACTCTTCGTCCGCCAACCGCGCCCGTTCCAAGGCACAGGCCACCACCGCCAAACGAACCAAGGCCATGCCGAAGGGCAACTGCTCCTCCGTGTCCGCCAGCATCTGCCGGATCTTGGGAGCAACGAAGACGGGGAAGAGCGGATCCGAGGTGCCGCGGCTCAACCACGGGCTGGGGTCCGGGGTTGGCGGCCGCGAATCCCCTGCGCCATCCGCAGTCCACCGCAGCCCCGTCTCGATCAACGCCGCCTGGTCCTGCCAGGACCAACCCGTCGGATACAGCCGCCGCGCCCAGGTAAACACCCGTTCGACGTCAGGATTCCGGTCCCAACTGACCGGCGCGGTTCGGTCGTGAGTCGGGACCAGGCTCTCCACCAGGGCCGCGGCGGCGGTGACCACCAGGCGGATGTGCTCGTCGCGGGCCGGAATAAGCCCCCCCAAAGCAAGCTCATCCTGCAGGCTGGCGAGTTGCGCACCGGTCCAACACCCCCGCAGCATCCCCTCCCAGACCGTTTGCAGGGTCCCGGCGAGCTGCCCGGTCCGCTGCGGGATGGTGTACAGCGCCGGCTCAGTCGCCAAGTGACGCTGGATGCGGAGGCTGGTCATCACATCACGATGCGCCTCCTCGACCTGCCCAAGTTCCAACTCCGCCAGCGCGCGAACCCGGTGCAGGCGGGCGAACGCCAGCAGCACGCGTTCGCCGGTGTCCGTCCCAATGAACAGGACCTTGGACTCCGCCGGCAACCGACACGCCGGCCGCCGACTCGCCACCTCCGACTCGGCCAGGACGCCCCGCAGCGGCTCCAGGATCTCCAGCACCGCATGTGCCGCGGCCTTCCGATCCATCGGCTCCCTCGCCGTGGCGCGGGGAGTGGGCTTGCCCTGCCCCGCGGACCCGGACAACGCATTGAGCCTCCGCACCATTCGTTTCATCGCCTCCGCGTGTTCGTCCGCCCTCCTCGCGTAGGCGGGCAGATCTGCTTCCTGACCTGCCAGCCAAGGAGCGAAACCGTAGCTTTGGCCGCCGGCATCCACCGGGAAGGACCGTGAGACCTGCAACACCCGCACAAGAGGACCCAGGGCCTCCTCGGTGACCTGTTCCGCGCCACCGTCCGCCCCCAGCGCCCCCAGCGCCTCCACCGCCTGGCGCAGCGGCTTGAGGAAATCCGCCTGCGCCAGGTCATCCACTGCCGGGACGGGAGGCAACGGAGCCACGGGTTCGAGCGAGAACCCGCGACGGTCCGCCTCCGCCACCACCCGCGTCCACGCCTGTCGGCCCCGCCACCACTCGACCGAGTAGAACAGTGCGACGAGGGAAACGAGCAACGCTCCACCCAGCGCCACGCCACGCCAGGTCGACGCCTGGGCCAGCCAGCGCCAACCGCCGGACCACTGCCGGGCCTGGAGCCAACCCACCACGGTCAGGATCACGAGCACCCAAGTTCCCAGGAAGAACGCCGGAATCCCGTGCAGCGGCCACTCCCCGCGCCACCAGGCGACGTGAGCATTCACCGGCCACACCACCAGGAGCAGGAGAGCGAAGACCACCCAAACCCATCGCCTCCAACTCCAACGACCACGCCATCCGGTGCTCAGGGTGCTCATGATTATGCCTCCAGGAAAACGAAGGGCTCCGTGCGTCGATGCGACGCCCCCGGGCCGGGTCGGGCACCCACCCGCGGCGTCTCGCCGTTTGCCGCCACCTCCCCGGCAGCACCCGGCACCAGGCCCAGCGCGACCCGCGCTTGGCGCACCGTGATCGGGCCGCCAGAGGTGCCCCGCACCGGCACTCCGGGAGCCAGCCCACGGAGGAGCGCGGTCAGCAGCCAACAGGCGGCCACGGTCCCCCAACCCCACCGCCACCACCAGTCGACGCCCGGAGCAACTCTGCCGCCCGCCAACCCAGCCCCCGATCGGACTTCAGCCCGCCAACGCCGCGCCAGGGCCGGCGGAACCGGTACCGCCGTCGATGCTCCATCCACCACCTCGGCCTCGAACAAGGTTGCCACCCGCCTAACACCCTCCCAGTGCTCGCGGCACCCGGGACAAACCGCCAGGTGCGCCTCGCACCCGGCGCGTTCCGTCGCGGGAAGTACTCCCGCGGCAAACAGGCTCAGCCGTCGCCGGTGTCGCACGCACCTGATCCAGCCAAAGTTCACACTCATGATTCCCGGTCCTCCGTGAAAAGGTTCACCACCTCGGGCATCCCTCGCAGACAGCCGAGCCCCGTGTGCAGCCGGGACTTCACCGTCCCCACGGGCAGGTCGAGCGCCGCAGCGATCTCCGCCAGCGAAGCGCCCTCGTAGAACCGCAAGGCCACCACTGTCCGATGCTTCTCCCCCAAACGGGCCAGCGCCGC
>JBBQML010000894.1:0-2354 GCA_038328885.1 Verrucomicrobiota bacterium
TTCTGCTTTTGGTATTTAGTGGGGGTTGGGCTTTATACCGGGCTCTTGCAATTGGGGTTTTCGCGGGGGGCGGGGGTTAATGTGGGGGGGGGGGTAGGCTTTCCGGGCGGGATCGGCGGCGTCCGGAGGTGATTCGGCGGAAGGCTTGGCGATCTCGGGCGGCAGGCGTTTCCATTGGCTCTCGAAGCTGCGGGCGAGACCGAACTCGCCGGACTTGGCGATACTGTCAGCCAACTGGGTGGTGATCAGGTCGCGGTACACCGATTTCGCGCTGGATTCCGGACTGAGCTCCGAGGTGATGACGGTTTTCTGTGCGCTTTCGAGGATCTGGCGGAGGAGGACGGCCTCGAAGGCGCGGGTGGCGGCCTTGAGTTTTTCCTGCTCCGGGACCTGGGCGTTGTTCGCGAGTCGGTCGAGGGGCACATCCGAGGCCTTGATCTGGCGTTGGAGTGGTGAGGTCTGCATGACGGTTCAGCGGATGAGGAGTTCGGCCTGCAACGCCCCGGCCTGTTTCATGGCCTGAAAGATGGCCATCATGTCGCGCGGGGTGACGCCCAGCGTGTTGAGCGCCGTGGCCACCTGCTCGACGGTGGGCAGTTCGGGAAGTGCCACCATGTTGGCGCGGGCTTCGTCGACCCCGGTCGCGGTGCTGGGGACGACCGCCGTCTTCCCGGTGTTGCTGAAGGCGTTGGGCTGCGAGACCTCCAGCGAGGAAGCGATGCTGATGATGAGATTGCCTTGGGATATGGCGCAGTTGGAGATCTTGATGCGCGCGGTGGCGACGATCGTGCCGGTGCGTTCGTTGATGATGATCCGGGCTGGGGCATCCGGGTGAACCTCGATCGATTCGATGCGGGCGATGAAGTCCACCACCTGGCCCTCCGCGCCGTCCGGCATGCGGACCTTGATGGACGTGGAGTCCACGGCTTGGGCGCTTCCGGGGAACTTCTCGTTGATCGCCGTCGCCATGCGGGCAGCGGTGGTGAAGCCGGGCTCACGGAGCAGCAGTTCGATGGACTGGTCCTGGACCAGGGTGGCGGGGATCTCACGTTCCACGAGGGCGCCGTTCACGATGGTGCCCACGGTGGGGTGGTTCTTGGTGACGCTGGCGCCGCCCGCGCCGCCGGTGCCCGAGGAGAAGCCGCCGACCGCCAGGGCGCCCTGGGCGACGGCGTAAACCTTGTTGTCGGCGCCGAACATCGGCGTCTGGAGCAACACTCCTCCCTGCAAAGACTTGGCATCGCTGAGCGAGGCCACCAGCAGGTCGAGTCGGGCCCCCGGCTTGATGAACGCCGGGATGTCCGCGGTGACCATCACCACGGCAATGTTCTTCGAGGACAGGGTGGCGGCGGGAACCGTGAGGCCGAAACGCTGCAGCAGGTTCGCGAGCGTCTGCTTGGCGTACAGAGGGTCCTTGTCGCCGTCGCCGGCCAACCCGACGACCAGCCCGTATCCGACCAGTTGGTTGTCCCGGGCGCCCGCGATCATGGCCAGGTCCCGGATCCGGACTCCCGTGCTGGAGATGGCTCCCGGGGTGAGCGCGAGGGCGAGCACCAGGAGGAGCAACGGGCGAAGGCGAGGGTGACAGGAGCGGAGCATGGCGGGCGGGGTGGGAGGATCAGAACGGTGAGAGCTTGTCCCAGATCTTCGTGAACCAGCCCTTTCGCTGGGAATCGGAGAGGGTGCCCTTGGATACGAACTTGATGGACGCGTCGGAAATGCTGTAGCTGAACACACTGTTGGCGGTGCTGATGTCCTCGGGGCGGATGACGCCGCGCAACACGATCGTCTGCTGCTCGCCGCTGAACGCGGTCTCGCGGGAGCCTTCGATGACCAGGTTGCGGTTCGGGAGGACGTCGATCACGCGGACGCCGATGCGGGCGATGATGCGTTCGGAATTGTTGATTGCGCCGCCGCCTTCGAAATCGTTCTTGGCGCTGTACTTGATGGCGGGGAGCTGACCGCCGCTGGTGAGCAATCCGCTGTTGGCGGGACTGAAGAGGAAGCTGGCAATGCTGGCGTCCATCCCGGCGGACTTGCTGGTCTTCGTGTTCTTGTCCTTGGACGCCGAATTGTTCTCCTGGACGATGACCGTGAGGAGGTCGCCGACGCCCGAGGCACGTTTGTCGGAGAGCATCGAGCGGGCGACCTCGTCGTTCCAGAGGGAGTCGGCGGGGGCCGCAGGCGGGAGGAGGGCCAGGGCCAGGGTCACGGTCAGGGTCAGGACCCCGGGCAGACCGAGGGGGGTCGAAGGGCGGTCAGAGACCGACGAGGACAGTTTTTTCATTTTGGACTTTTCCGCGCAATTCGCGTCGTGAGATGGGGTTGCGGAGGCGGATCACCTGGCCGGGGGC
>JBBQML010000895.1:0-2345 GCA_038328885.1 Verrucomicrobiota bacterium
CCTACCTGATCCGGGCCGCCGACTTTGTCGCCTGCAGCCAGTTCAGCTTCGTCGGCAAACAGAACGTGCTCGGTTACGCCCGCATGGGCGCCACCGTCCTGCTCAACTCGCCGTTCAGCTCCACCGAGACGTGGAAACAGCTTCCCCGCGACTGGCAGCAGACATTGATCGAGAAAAGGATCCGTCTCTTCGTGATCGACGCGACCCAGGTCTCCCAAGACAGCGGCATGGGCCGGCGCACCAACACCGTCCTGCAGACGTGTTTCTTCGCCCTCTCCGGTGTCCTCCCGCAGGCCGAGGCCATCGCCCAGATCAAGAAGGCGATCGCCAAGACCTACGGCCGCAAGGGCGACCAGATCGTGAAGATGAATTACGCCGCGGTCGATGCGGCCCTCGCCGGCCTCCAGGAGGTGATCCTCCCGAATGCGCCCGACGCCGACGCCATCCTGATGCTGCCGCCGACCTATTCGAACGCGCCCGATTTCGTCCAAAAGGTCACCGCCCGCCTGCTCGCCGACCAAGGCGATCTCATGCCGGTGAGCGCCATCCCCTGCGACGGAGCCTGGCCCACCGGCACCACCCAGTACGAGAAGCGGAACATCGCCCTCGAGATCCCTCAGTGGGACGCCTCGATCTGTATTCAGTGCAACAAGTGCGCGCTGGTCTGCCCGCACGCCGCCATCCGGCCGAAGTTCTTCGCCCCCGAGGCCCTCGAAGGCGCACCGGAGTCCTTCAAGTCGACCGCATTCAAGTCGAGTGAATTCCCCAACCAGCGCTACACGCTGCAGGTGGCACCGGAGGATTGCACCGGCTGCACGCTCTGCGTGCAGGTGTGTCCGGCCAAGGACCGCTCGAATCCACGGCACAAGGCGATCGACATGGTCCCGGTGACGCCATTGCTCGCCGCGGAAAAGGCCAATTGGGATTTCTTTATCAAGCTGCCGGATCCGGATCGCACCCGCCTCGATGTCAGCACGGTCAAGGGCACCCAGTTCGCCCGTCCATTGATCGAGTTCTCGGGCGCCTGCGCCGGCTGCGGCGAGACGCCGTATCTGAAACTGCTGACCCAGCTCTTCGGCGACCGCCTGATCATGGCGAACGCCACCGGTTGCTCGTCCATCTATGGCGGCAACCTCCCGACCACGCCCTACTGCACGGACAGCGAGGGTCGCGGTCCGACGTGGGCCAACTCGCTCTTCGAGGACAACGCCGAATTCGGTCTCGGCCTGCGCCTCGCGGTCGAACAACGCGCCGGCACGGCCCGCACGCTCCTGCAACGCCTGGCACCGAAGCTCGGTGACGTCCAGGTCGGCGAGCTGCTCACGGCTCCGCAGACGAACGAGAAGGAAATTGCCGCCCAGCGCCAGCGGGTGCTCAGCTTGCGTGCGGCCCTGAAAACGATCGACTCAGCCGACGCCGGGAAACTGACCGCCCTCGCCGATGAATTGGTCAACAAGTCGGTCTGGATCATCGGCGGCGATGGCTGGGCCTACGACATCGGCTACGGCGGACTCGACCACGTGCTCGCTTCCGGCGCCAACGTGAAGATCCTCGTGCTCGACACCGAAGTCTATTCGAACACCGGCGGGCAATCCTCCAAGGCCACCCCCATCGGTGCCGTGGCGAAGTTCGCCTCCGGCGGCAAGGGGACGGCAAAGAAGGACCTCGCCCTCATCGCCATGCAGTACGGACACGTTTACGTCGCGAAGGTCGCCTTCGGTGCCAAGGACAGCCAGACGATCGCCGCGCTCCGCGAAGCCGACGCCTACCCGGGGCCCGCGCTCGTCATCGCCTACTCGCATTGCATTGCGCATGGCTACGGGCTGCAGCTCGGCCTGGATCAGCAAAAACTCGCGGTCGACACCGGCTACTGGCCGCTCTTCCGCTACGACCCGCGTCTCGCCGAAACCGGTGCCAACGGCTTCAAGCTCGATTCAGCCGCTCCCAAGACCGACCTGTCCAAGTTCATGGCCGGGGAGACGCGTTTCAGCATCCTCCGCAACATTGACCCGGCCCGAGCCGAGGAGCTGGCCGCCAAGGCCCAGACCCAGGTTCGCGACCATTTCGGGATCTTCCAGCGTCTGGCCCAGTCGCCAACCGCCGTCGTACCCGGCGATACCAAGGCCCGCCCGGCTGAGACGCCCGCTCCCCCTCCCCCTCCATCGCCCGCACCTGCCCCCAACGGCCTGAAAGCCTGAGGTGGACGTCCCAACTCAACCCAGTGCGCCCATGAAACTCACTACGAACTATCTCGGCCTCAAGCTGCGCAATCCGATCGTGGTCGGAGCCTCGCCGTTCTGCGACAACCTCAACGCGGTCTGCCAGCTGGAGGACGCCGGCGCCGC
>JBBQML010000896.1:0-2337 GCA_038328885.1 Verrucomicrobiota bacterium
TTCCACCAGTCGTGCAGATGTCTCTACAATTCATCCGAACTCTGCGAAATGGAATTCTTGCCAGAAGGTGCTATCGGGCGGTCCTACCCAGCTTTGCGGCCATGCTGAGCGGCTATCTCTGAAACGCTCCGGACACCGTTCTGTCGAGGGGGGTGGTGAGGGTCGCAACGAACTGCGTCCCACGGTCGGTCACGAGCACCACATCGTTCGCCTGCAAAACGCCGACGAGGTCGCGTATCGCGGCACGGAGCTTCTCGGCGCTGGTGCCAGCGGTCGCGGTGTAAGTTGCCGTCGCACCGGCAATCAGGGTTTCTCGGTCCATAGGTGCCTCACGCCTTGTAAGTCTTCACGTTGTCGATGCCGCCGAAGTAGTTCTTGTCGCTGCCGGAGCTTGTCCCACCGCAGGTCGAGAGGACGTAGGATACGCCGATAATCCCGGTGTTGCTGCCGGACGAGAATCGCGTGTCCCCGGCAAAGGACGCGACCTTGGCCCCGTTCCACCAGAACTCCAGATAGCCCAGGGTGGCGTGCATTTTCAGGCGGAAGCTGACCGGGTACCAGGCCCCGGCTGTGCTGCCCGAATACGTCCCGGAAACCGTCGGGTTCGTTCCGCTGGCTGGGCAGCCGGCGTCGCCCGTTGTGCTGTTCATCCAGATCCCAAGCGCCGACGCGGTCTTGATGCCGAAACAGTGCTGGCGCGTCCCGTTCCCGAACGTGGCCAGGGCCGCGTAAATCGCACCCGCCCCACCGCCGTCCTGTCGTGTGTACCCGCCCGACGTTGGGATCTTCACCTCGGCGTCCAGCCGGAATTCGGTGGTGCAGTTGTTGGCCGAAAAGTACCCAGCGGTGAAGATGCACTGCGTCCGGTACATGGAGTTGCCGGACCCGCCCACCTCGGCCTGCGTGGGGAACCGGAGGGCACGCCCCCCGGTCTGACCGGTCCGGATTCGGGTCGCGAAACCGTAACCGCCGCCGTGGGTCCAGCCCGTCGCCGGTCCCGATGAATACGTCGAGCCCTCGGAGCCGCCGTGCTCGTAGTCCTCGGAATGGAGCAGCGTCCACTTGCGCTTGCCCACCGCGATCCTGGCGGGGACGAGGATCATGGGGCCGTGTCCCCCGTAAGGACGAAGTCGTTCGAGACGTGTGAGAACAGGTTGACGGCCGCGTACTGCGCGGAGGTTCTCGTGTGGCTCAGGGGGTGGCGCATTGTGGTCGAGGCCGGTGAAATCGTCACCTGACCCGCTCCCTTTTGAATCAGGGTGACCGAGTAGCCGACGGCGAGGCTGGCCGGCAGGGTCACCGTGATCGCACTCGCGTTGCTCAGCGTGACGACTTTCCCGTTGTCCCCGGCAACGAGCGTGTAGGTCGTGCCGGTCTGGTCGTTCAGGACGTTTGAATCGACGACGAACCGCTGGGCACCGATCGAGCCCGCGACGACCTGGTCCTTGATGTTGACCTGCGAGAGATTGACCCGGGTTGTCCACGTCGAACCGCCCGTCTTTTCGCGGAGATCGCCCGTCGAGGTGTCGAAATGGAAGTCGCCCACGGCGCCGGTCCCGCCGGCCGGTGCGCCAGAGCCAGTCAGAATCGCGGGGGCATTGGTTCCCGCCGCCCCGGTCGCCCCGGTCGTTCCCGTGGCACCAGCGGCGCCGGCAGCACCCGCAAGCCCCTGGATGCCTTGGGCACCCTGTGGACCTGTCGCCCCGTTCGGCCCGGTGTCGCCCTGGATGCCTTGAACCCCCTGCGGCCCCTGGGCGCCGGTGGCACCGGGTTCCCCCGTGTCCCCCTTCGTCCCCTGCGGTCCCTGGGCACCGGTCGCTCCCGCCGCTCCGGTGGCGCCTTCCGGGCCTTGCGCCCCGGCCGCACCACTCGCGCCGGCAGGCCCGATCTCGCCCCGGGGACCCTGCGGACCTGTTTGCCCCTGTGGGCCTTCAGGACCCGTGTCCCCTGTGCTTCCCTTCCCGCCCGCAGCACCCTTCGTCCCTGGGACTCCTGGAGCGCCTGGTGAGCCTTCTGGCCCCTCGATTCCCTGCGGCCCCCGGAAGGTTCCGCGGGACTCCCATGCCTCGACGCCGGTCTTCTCGGAGGCATCACCGGTCTGGGTGTCCACCTACCAGTCGCCGATGGCGCCGGTTTCCGCGCTCGGCGCTCCGATGCCGGACAGGAGGTGCGAGAACGGTTCGCCGGGAGGGCCAGCGACCCCTGGCAGGCCGGCGCGCGCAACGATGACCTGGTGGACCTGGCGGATGAACGTGATTTCCCTCATCGCACCACCTCCGGAGACACGTCCCAGGTCCCTTCGAGGACGCGGTCGATTCTGCCGTCGGGCCACGTCAG
>JBBQML010000897.1:0-2328 GCA_038328885.1 Verrucomicrobiota bacterium
AGGGCGCTCTGGCCGACGCGGTTGAAGGCGAGGGCACTGTTGAACGAGGCCAGCGCCTGCACCGACACTGAAATGGCGAGCAGGAGGGCGACATGGTTGAGCGAGATCAGCCCGAATCCCGGCAGGCTGGCTTCATCCGGACGCAGTGCCGAGTCGATCAATACGCCCGCCAGCAGGGGAAAAGCCAGCCCCAGTGAGGCGCTGAGGAGCAAGGTGAGTAAACCGCTGTAGAGGCGGGACCGGTAGGGTTGCACATAACGTGCGAGGGCCCACATCTCCCGCAACCCCTCCCGGTTGAGCGGTGCCTTGGGCAGACGGTCGGTGTCGATTTCTTGGGCAGAAGGTGCGCGGCGGGCCATGAACCCCCACCCTCATTCGTCCCGGGGAAAAGCGCAACGGAGCTGTCGTTGTCGCTTCGAGAATAGAATCGCAGACCGCCGCCCCCGCGCCCCCTTGTAGGTGGCCTCGCTGAGGCCGCGACGGGACCTCCGGCCCCGCCCCGCCCGTCTCCCCGGAACGCTTTCCGCGCGCGTAGCCAAACCTGCGGGGTCGCTGACCCCACCCACACCGCCGACCCTGCCTGCAGCAGCCCGCTCAGGGAGCGGGGGTCGATCGCACGTCGTGGGTGCGGATCGGCCCGGGGCGGTTGATTTGCAGCGCACCGGTCGAGGCTCCGGGCGGGGTGCCGCGCTGAAAATTGGGAAACTTGCGGCCGGTCGCGTGATCGGTGTCGGGCGGAGTCGGGTTCTCGGGCACGGAGTCGCCCGTTTCCTCCTGCCACTGATCCATCGCCCGGCGCAACCGTGCCCGCATTCCCGCCGCCTCGGGGCGGTCGATCAGGTTGTTTGCCTGGTGCGGGTCCAACCGAAGATCGTAGAGTTCCTCCGCAGGCCGGAGACGCTGGAAGATGTCGGCCTGGAGGGGCGTGAGCGTCCCGGCCGCATGGCCGGCTTTGAGCGCGTCCGCGCTCGGATTGTAGAAGGTTTCTGCGGCGCCGGGTGCCCAACGTTCCGGATAGGCATTGCGCAGGTACGCGTAGTCGCCGTACCGCACCAGCCGAATGTGCGTGGTGAAGTTGTGCCAGTTCCGCTCAGCGAAAACGAAGTCGCGAACCGTCGCGCGCGGGTCGCGGAAGAGCGGCGTCAGGCTCACGCCTTGAAAACTGGCCGGCCGGGTGACACCCGCCATTTCCAGCAACGTCGGCGCGAGGTCGATCGAGCTGACGAGGGAGTCCACCACCCCGGATTGACCGAGCGTCTTGGGCAAACGGATGATCAACGGAGTCGCTACACCCGCTTCGTAAACCTGGGTCTTCGCCCGGGGAAAGGGGCGGCCTTGGTCGGAGAGAAAGATGATCACCGTCTGCTCCAGCACACCCTGGCGCCGCAACTCCTCGACCACGAGTCCGACGTGGTGATCCAGCCGGTTGATTTCGTCGTAGTAGGCCGCGAGGTCCTGCCGCGTTTCGGGGGTGTCGACGAGTTCGGGAGGCACCCCCACGTCCGCCGGCGCGTGGCGGCCGGTGAAGTCATCGGCGTCCCAGATGCGGTGGGCGTCATGAGAGGCGAGCCAGAGGAAGAAGGGCCGGTCAGTCGGGCGCGTACGGAGGCGCTGCAACCACTGTTCCTCGCCACCGTAGCCGCCCTTGCCCGGAACCGGCTCGCCGTCACCGCCAACCTCAAAGGCGGCCTCGGCCGGTCCGACGAGGCGCTGGACCCCGTTGTTGGCATTGGTTCCGAAATGTGCCTTGCCGGCATGCGCGGTGTAGTAACCGGACTCGCGCAGAAGTCGCGGGAAGAGCGGCACGCCGGCGGCCAGGGCCCCGTGCAACTCCGCCGCGGCTTCGAGGTTGTGCGGGTAGCGCGAGGTCAGGATGCTGCAGCGACTCGGACTGCAGCTGGTGGCGGTGACGTAGGCCCGGGTAAACCGCAGGCTCTCCCGTGCCAGGCGGTCGATCTGCGGCGTGCGCACGCCCGGATTCCCGTAGCAGCCGAAATCGGCCGCGCTGATGTCGTCGCCGAGGATCAGGACAAAATTCGGACGCATGGAGTGGGCGGCGGGGAGGAGGGCGCTGAAGGCCATCAGGGTCGCCAGAACGAGCGTTGGGGATCTCACGGTTGAATTGGTTTCACTGGAAAGGTGGTGTGCAGGTTGGCGATTCCGAGGCCCGCCTCACCTGCAATCGAATAAAGCAACCACGCGGTCTCGCCTTCGCGCCAGACCGTCGGATCGCGCAACTCACGCACCCGATTGTCGCCATATTTGATCGTGCTCCCGCCGCGCGAGTAGGCCATCGGCAGATCCGTGCCTTCCCACGTCCGTTCTGGC
>JBBQML010000898.1:0-2327 GCA_038328885.1 Verrucomicrobiota bacterium
CAGGACGCGCGCCAGGGGTTCGCACAGTCCGGGCTCCGACACGCCCATCAACTGCGCGACCGGCCGGGCCGGGTTCAGCAAGGGGCCAAGGAAGTTGAAGATCGTCCTCTGACCACGCTCGGCGCAAAGCCGGCGGGCGGGCGCCAATTGCCGGAATGCCGGGTGGAACCGCGGGGCGAAGAAGAACGCAAAATCACGCTCGCGGAGCGACTCCGCGGCCGCCACGGGAGAAAGCTCGACGGGGATACCCAGCGCCTCGAGCACATCGGCACTTCCGGACCGGGAGGTGATGGCGCGGTTCCCATGCTTCGCCACCGGCACGCCGGCGCTCGCGAGCACCAACGCAACCGTGGTGGAAATGTTGAACGTGTTCAGCCGGTCGCCGCCCGTACCGCAGACATCCACAATCCCGCGTTCCCGCGTCGCCGCATCAATGGGGGCCTCGACCGCCCTCGACCGCAACTCGAGCGCGAAAGCGGCGATCTCGGCAGGGGTCTCGCCCCGAACGGCCAACGCGGTCAGAAACGCCGCCTTGGCTTCGACGTCCACGCCCTCCGCCAGCAGGTCCTCGACGCCCCGCGCCACTTCCTCCAACGCCAGTTCCCCGCCGTCGCGTACCTGCCGAGTGAAGGCTTCCAACATGCGGGAAGATTGCGGGCCCGGCCGGCGGAAGGCGAGCCCCGCACACGCCCCCCACCATCCCGGCACGTGGCACGAGCCGTCGCAGGCTTTTCTCGCTGCCAGCGTTCTGGCTTGCTGGCCGGGTCTTGGATCCGACCGCCCCAGCCACGCCCGAGCCCGACGTCGAGGTGTTACCGACACACACACCGGCCCTGTTCGCGGCGGCGGTGCGACGCGCCACCGAGTTGCTGACAGCCGGGGAAGCGGTCGCGCTTCCCACGGAAACCGTGTACGGCCTCGCCGCCAATGCCCTCGACCCGCAGGCCGTACGGCGCATCTTCGCCATCAAGGGACGCCCGGCTCACAACCCGGTCATCGTCCACGTCGCCAGCGGAGCCATGGCGCGAAGTTGTGCCCGCGAGTGGCCGGACGCCGCCACCCGCCTCGCGACGGCCTTCTGGCCCGGCCCGCTCACTCTCGTGCTCCCCCGCGCGAGCATCATCCCGGACGCCGTCACCGCCGGCGGCGAGACGGTCGGCATCCGCTGGCCGTCCCACCCCTTCATCCAGGCGGTCATCCGGGCCTGCGGCTTCCCCCTGGCCGCTCCCAGCGCCAACCGGAGCAACGAAATCTCCCCCACCCACCCCGCGCACGTGCTCGCCTCCCTCGGGAACCGTGTGAGGGTCATCGTCGATGGCGGCGCCTCGCAGGTCGGGATCGAGTCGACGGTGATCGATCTCGCCGGCCCGGCTGCCCGCCTCCTCCGCCCGGGGATGATCCATGAGGAATCCCTCCGTGCTGTCGTGGAGCTTGCCACCGCGCCAGGCGCCGTCGCGCACGCCGGCCCTGGGGCTTTGCGCAGCCCGGGACAGCTCCGGCGCCACTACGCACCCCGGGCCCGCCTCCTCAACCTGCGCTGGCACTCCGATCAGGAACTCCTCGACGGGATGGCGGCGGCGGGAGTCGAGCGCCACACCGCCCATGTGCTGGCGTATCAATCCATTCCTTCCACGGACGTGGCAGCCCGCGTCTGTGTCATCCCGCAGGACCCCGAGGCGTATGCACGCGCGATGTACGCGGAATGGCACCACTGCGACGAACTGGGGGCACGCTGGATTGTCGTCGAGACCCCGCCTGACCTCCCCGCCTGGCAGGCGATCAAGGACCGACTCCGGCGAGCGTCGGCCACGGAGGGCTGATCCGCGAACCACCCGCACCAACCACGCCGCCAATGGGCGAAGCCAGCGAACCCGCCCTCGCCCAGCAGCGGGGTGCGCAGGCCCTCGGTCTCGGCGACCAGGGCCGATGCTCGCCGGCGACCCTGGGAGGCGACCCGCTCGTCGTCGGCCCGGCGCCCGACCTCGGACCAGCTCTCCCGAGCATCGAGCAGGAGACCCATCTCCTGGTAGTCCGCGGCCGCGCGGGCCAGATCCTCCACGGCGCCGGTCACCAGGGCCGACGCCTGGGCCGCATGGGTGTCGACCAGGGGGTTGGGCGCCCGGGCGGCCAGCTCGGCCAGGGCCTCGGACGCCCAGAGTCGACCGTCGCCGGGGTCCATGCGGACCAGGTCGTGCAGCGCCGCCACCTCGTAGGGGACCGACCCCGCCGCCCGAGCCAGCTCCACCGCTTCGCTGAGGCGCTCCTGTGCCAGGCCGTGGCGCCCCTCGGCGGCATCGAGCCAGGCGACGAGTCGCAGCTCCTCCGGG
>JBBQML010000899.1:0-2320 GCA_038328885.1 Verrucomicrobiota bacterium
GCGCGTTGAGATTGGCGATGGCGCCATTTGCGTGAACGAACGCGTGGGAGGTTCCGTCCGCCGCGGATGCTGTTCCGACGATGGTCCCGCTGTTGTTGATGTCCTGCGGGGAGGTGGACAGTCCGCCCAGGCTGCCGAGCCCGAGCGTGGCTCCGTTCGCGTGGAGGAACGCCCATTCCCGGAGGGCGATGCCCGCGGGGGACTCGAGCCGGACGGAGCCAACAACCTGGCCGGCGTTGTTGATGCTCCGGCCCGCACTCTCATGGCGCTCTCCCGGCGCGGGCGGCGGCAGGTTGAGCCGCGCGAGGTCCAGCACCGTGTAAGAGCCCCCGCTGAAGATCGCGGCCTGGTCCGTGCCGTTGAGCGCCACCGAGCCAGCGGAGACGTTCGAGTCATTCACGGACAGGAGTTTCGTGGACGGACCCGGTGCGAATTGCACCCCTGATCCGGCGAAGAGGAAGCCTTGGTTCGCTGCGCCCACTACCACGCCGGCGTTGTTCACCCCGAAGGCATCCCCGTCGGTCACCAGCGTTGCGACGTCGCCGCCCTCGAAGACGTAGGCCATTCGAGTCGACAACTGCTGGGGGATGAAGACCACGGAGCCGACGATACGGCCGCTGTTGTTGATGGCATTCGCCGACAGCGCAGTGAAGTACAGCAGTTGATCGGGTGGCGAATCGAGGAAGTGCGCGCCGAACCGGATGGTTGACCGGGTGTCGCCTCCGTATTGCCAGGCGCCCCCTTCCGCGTCACCAACGACCTGGCCCACGACGTTGATGTCCCGGGCGACGCCAGGGCCCAGATCGACCAGGGTGTACGTCATGGTCGCCCCCGATTCCTGCAGGCACACCCCCACCTGCAGGAGAACCAGCAGGCGCCGCAGAGTTCGGGAGCTCATTCGCGACGATTACGTTGAAGCCCCGGTGGTGCTGTCAAGGCATGGGATCTAACGTCAAATGCTAACGGCGAGGGTAACTAGGGACCGGCAACTAGGGGACAGGCAATCCACGCGGGGGCAGGTGGTTGGGGGAGCCTGAGGGACAGGTTTCCTGGGCGCGGGATTGGACTGGTGGCGCTAGGGCGGCGTGGGGGCGGTCGCGCCGGCCTTGACGATGGCGGCCACCCAGTGGCCCCGGGCGGGCGCGTTCACCTTAACCACCGCCCCGCCCTGGATCTCTTCTCGCGGGCCCCAGTCGGCGGTGGCGATTTCAATCCAGCGCACCTCAAAGCGTTCCGTCGTGTTGCCGAGGTCCAGGCCGACCGAACCGCCGTCCGTGAAGTAGAGGGCGTACGCCTCGCCCTGCCGGGCCGCCAGGTACGCCTCGTTGTCCGACCGGTCGGTGAGCAAGGCATTGGCAGGCTTGACCTCCCAGAGTCGGATGAGCGACTCCAGTTTGCGGGCCGAGCGCAGCGCAGCGACGGCAGGTTGGGACAAGCCGAGGCCGGAGTCCGGGCGGTGGAACCGGGCGGAGGCGGCCCCTCCGAGGACATGCCGCCAGAACCGTTCCACGCCGTCCCGGTTGTTCCCGAAGCGCCCGCCGTCGGCGCCGTACGTCTTTACTGTGTTCAAGGGCCGGGGCAGCGCGGCCACCCGTGAGCGCACCCATTGGAAGTTGTCCCAGTGTTCCTGCCCCCGCTTCTGGTTGTTCTGAGAGACGTCGGCGAAGTCGTACCGCTCGGGGTGGTCGAGGGTGCGTTTGTGTTCGTCCGACTTCAGGTCCCAGGCATCCCACATCTCGGTCAGGCAGACCTGCCTGCCCGCCTGTTTCGCGTGGTCGCGGATGAAGTCCGCCCAGTAGACCCCCCAGGCCTCCTGGGCGGAGGTCTCGTTGTCCATGCAGTAGAGCACGTGTTTGTAACGGAGGGCGAACGACAGCATCTTCTCGACGAACCGCTGCTGGTATTTCAGGACGACGCGGTTGTTCCGCTGGCCCGGGGTGGTGAAGAAAAAGGGCTGCTTGTTCTGGCCCGGATGATCCGGGTACCGCTCGGCAAACCCGGCTTGGGCGTAAGTGTAGTTGACGTTGTTTCCGGGGTTGTACGGATGCGGATCCCAGTTCTTCGTCGAGTGGTCGAACCGGTCCCAGACCTCGATCTGCACGATGATCCCGCGCTCGGCGGTCCACCGGAGCAGGTTCTCGAAGCGGAGCCAGTACTCGTCATTCCATTGCTCCAGGTCGAACATGCCCTTGGGCAGGACCCGGGTTTCGAGGTGTATCCTTTTCGGCGCCTGCCCCACGGCAACTTCGACCAGGAGCAAAGGAAAGACCAGTACTGGCTCCCCGTCGAGAACCAGCACCGGGGGACCCCCGACCCCGGG
>JBBQML010000900.1:0-2316 GCA_038328885.1 Verrucomicrobiota bacterium
CATCACGCAGGGCCGGGCGGTCGGGTTCCGGGATGAGCTGCCAGAAGGACGGCCAGGGTAGGTTCATGCGAGGCGTTCGATGCGCAGCCGCTCGATGCGGCGGCCCGCGAGGAGGTCGGTGGGAATGGCGTCGGGGTCGAGAGCATGGGCGGCGCGGTCGGTGTCGATGCGCCAGCGGACCGGGCGATGCGGCACCGAACCGGTGGCGCGGTCGAAAGCCAGCACGGCGAGGAGGTCGAGCAATTCGTCCTCCGTGGCGAGTCGCAGTTCGGCGGTGGAAACGACGGAGCCCTTCGCGGGGAGAAGCTTCTCCACGAGGCGTCCCGCGCGTTGGGGCGTGATGGCGTAGAGGTTACGCTTCCGGATCAGCTCCTGGGCGTCCACGGCGTCGCCCGAGTCCGACGCGCCGGCGATGGCGAGATCGACGGGTGGACGGGAGCGGCGGGGACGGTACAGGGCATCGGAGCCGAACCGGATGGTGACCTGGGCCGAGAGCAGGGGCAGGCCGGGTTCGTTGGCCAGGTCCGCGAAGCCCTGGCCGGCATGGTGTTGGTCGACGGCGGCGAAGAACTGTTTCACGTGCTCGGACCGGCGTCCGCGCATTTCCGTCTGGTAGACGTAGCGCTGTTTGGAGAGGCGGCAGAAATCCGCCATGCGCCCGTCGATGATGCGCTGCTTGGCCGGGATCGAGGCCAGGCCGCGGTCGAGGGCGCCGAGCATGGACTCCGCGGCGATGTAGGCCTTGGTGGGTGGGAGGCCGCGATGAGCGGCGATCCCTTCCGCGAGTCGTTCCTTGGCGAACGGGTTGGCCAGGGCGTCCTGCACGACGGCTCGCGCCCGGAGCAGGCGGGGCAGCAGACCTCCTTGCTGGAGGGCGTCGTAGCAGACCATGTGTTCGCCGGCGTGGAACTCGATGAGGAAGCGGCGGAGAGTCTCGGCGGGTGAATCGCTGGCGCGCTGTTGCTCCTCGTGGCGGAGAATCAGGGTTTCCACCGCGTGCATCTGGTCGGTTGCACGTTCCACGCGGTCGAGGAGCTCCTTGACGGCCTGACGGTACTCCTCGGGACCGAGCTTGGCGGGGTCGAGCGAGTTTTCGGTGGCGAGCGTCAGGCAGATCGAGCGCAGCGTGGCGGCGAAATCGCGGAGGTCGGCGGGGCTGTTGGCGGCCATTTCCCGCAGCGTGCGCAGGAGGAGGCGGAGGTGGGGTGTGATGAGCACCCAACGTTCGTCGAGGCTGACCCGGCGTTCCTGGAGCCAGCCGGCTTCGATGAGTTTGTTGTAGAACTGGCCGGCGCGCTGGCGCAGGTCACCCAGGGCGGCGCCTTCATCGTCCTCGAGTTGGGCCTGTGGATGGGCCGCCAGCACCTCGCGGATCAGCGTCTGGCAGTCCTCGTGGGAAATCTGCCCGCCCTCGTCGGCGCACTGGGCGAGGCGGTCGGCGCAGTCGAGGTAGACCGGGGCGGAGGGTCGGGCCAGGGGACGGAAAAATCCTGCCGGCAGCGCGCGTCCGAGACGCACGCTGAGGGGTTCCACCGGGTCCGTTGAGGTGTCCGCCACGTCCGACAAGGAGAACAGGCTCCGGGGATGCGACGCAACACGGGGGTGGATTCGCAGCCGCACGCAATCGACCTCGAACTTCCAGGAACCTACCGGGCCTCGCCGGGGGGCGGCTCAGTCACCGGCGCGGCTGGTCCACATGCCAAGCCTGGACTTCTTCAGGAACTCCGCATGGCCGTCGCAGAAGGAGGCGTTGAAACCGGTGACATGCCGTTTGGCGAGGTGACCCAGGGCCGGTCGCTGGCGGCCGGGGGAGTTGCCGAGGAAGGCGGGACCGAACCCGGCGTGGTACCAGGCGTCGGTCTGCTCGAGGCGCCAGACCTCGAACACATTGGTGTTGCCGTCGCCGATGGCGATGGTGCCGACGGTGTCCTGGATGTCGGCGAGGGAACGGCTGGGATTGTTCCAGTTGTTCACGAAGGGGCCGATGGCGCCGACCCACTCCGCCTTGCCGCTCTCGGGGAGGGCTCCGCCCTGGGCGTTGCAGAGGTAGTCCTTCACGAGGGGGTTGGGGGTGCCGGCCGGGCGCAGTTCAGTCCAGGATCCGTGGGGTCGAGCGCTGGGGCAGCGGGACTTGAACCCACCCGATGACGAAATGCAACCTTCGCGAACGTGCGTCTCGACCCCATGAATACAGGCGGAATGTGACTTCCAGCGAAAATGCCTCAAGGTTTGCCCTCGACGGGGCGGTGCGCGACGAGTTGTTCGTCTATTACGCGGCCAACGGTTACCTGCGCCGCAAGCCGCTGAACTCGTCGT